>NZ_JAAGPN010000074.1:0-36442 GCF_017104805.1 Paraburkholderia sp. Ac-20347
TGCGCGCGCCCGCCGACGCCTCGGGCTGGGCCACGCCCACGACCACGGCGCTCGCGCGCGTGAAGCGCGATCTTGGCGTGCTCGTCGCGCACGAGGTGGCGAGCCGCTTGTCGTCGGCGGGCGCGAGCGCGCTGAACTCGGCGTTCGTGAAGGGCACTGCGGCCTCGTCGACGCAACGCGTGCGCGCGGCCGTGCAGTGGTTCGAAGCGAATTGCACGCACGCCGTGCAGGTCGCCGACGTCGCGCGCATGGCGGCGATGAGCGAGCGGAATTTCCTGCGCTGTTTCAAGGTGGAAACCGGGCTCACGCCGCTGAAGTTCCTGTTGCGCGCGCGACTCGAACTGACCTCGACGCTGCTCGTCTCGACCGACCTCTCGCTCGACGGCATCGCCAAACGCTGCGGCTGGCGCGGCGGAGAAACCATGGCGCGCGTATTCGTAAAACGTTTTGCGTGCACGCCGGCGGAGTATCGCGTGCGCGCACGTTTGCGCATGCCGAAAGTCGCCGAATGCAATCCAATAGTGCAGGGCGCGAACTGAATCTGTTCGGCAATCAACATAATTCACTGAATTGGATATTCACTCTCTATATTGATCTGTCGAAGGTCGCGCGACTTTGGTGCAAAATTGCATAAATGTGAATTGCCGATTCATCGCGCATAAGTAGAAGCCCGAATTGCATCGCATTGTGCTCGGCAACGCACCTCGTCAAGTCGTGGTACGCGCGTGATTAATCAATGAAAACAATGATTTCACGGCTGCGTTGATGGTACGATCCGCGTTGCTGCGGAAGAGGAATCTGGCGGATTCCAGGCAGTTTTCTTATGCCCGGTCTTATGGGCATTATTGAAAAGGCTGGCAAACGTTTTCCCGATTTTTGTCGAATGCCATTTGCCGCCAACATGTTGGCGATTTCCGCCAGTCACTGTTTAAACGTGTACCCACATACTGTACGATCAGATCAGTCGATTAAGTCAGCTCGACGCAAGCTGATATGACAATTGATTAGCGGGGTAACCGATGGAGTGTGGGACACGTAGTCAAAGAAATAACGTCGCGGAGTTGCGCGCCTTGCCGCATCTGGAGGCGGCAAGGCGTATTGGCCTGCTCCTTTTTAGTGGCTTTGCGTTGCCCGAAGCGGCGACGGTTCTGGAGATGTTCCAGTCGGCGAATGCGTTGTCGCAATCGGAGCCGGCCATGGGCGGCAAGATCCGCTACGACGTGACCCTGCTGTCCATCGCAGGCGGGCGTATCGACAGTTCTTCGTCCGTGTTCGTGTGGACCGAGAGTGTCGAAAACCGCCGCTTCTCGGACGGCTTCCATACGCTCTTCGTTGCGGGCGGCGCCGGTGCGCGTCATGCTTTGCGCGACGAGCGGCTGATCCGCTGGCTGCAGCGCGAGGGCTCGCGCAGCGAGGCCGTGGTGCCGATCGGCGACGGGCGGCTGTTGCTCGACGCCGCCGGTGTCGAACGTTCGACGCATGGCTGGGACGCGTTCCTGCGCAGCGCAGGCGAGCCGCATCGTTCGGCTGAAGGCGGTTTTGCGGCGGTCGCAACGGCGCCGGTTCGCAAGGCGCTTGCGCTGATCGAGCAGGATTTCGGCGGCGATTTCGCACGCGAGGCCGTGGGCCGCGTGATGACGCAGCAGCAGACTTCGTTTACCGCGACGATACGCGAGAACGTGTCGGGCTTCGTCAGCGAACGCATTCAGGCGTCGGCGAAATGGCTCGAGGCGAATGGCGACCGTCCCATCACGATCGACGACGCGGCGCAGATTGCCGCGATGAGCGAACGCAATTTCCTGCGCCGCTTCAAGATCGAAATGGGCGTGACGCCGTCGGACTATCTGCTCTACGTGCGCATCGACATGTGTTGCCGTTTGCTCGTCGATACCGATCTGCCCGTCGACAAGGTTGCGCGGCGATGCGGTCTTGGCAGCGGCGGCTGGCTCGCGAAGCTGTTTCGCAAGCACCTCTCGACCACGCCGACGGAATATCGCACCAACATGCGCCGCACGGCCGCTTGAATGCGAATCACGACTATCACGTCGATTTCGTCGATCACGTCGATGAGTTGATCACGCCATCTGCTTCGCCGGCCTGCGCGTGATGCATTCACACGGCGCGTGCGCGATCAGCGCGGCGGCATTCAGGGTTCAGGTTTCAATCGGGATTTCAGGCTTCAAAGCACAGGTGCGCGCCGATATTCAGCGGGCGTGACGCCGAGCCGACTGCGCAGCAGACGCGCCAGCCGCACGCCATTGCCCATTCCGCAGCGGCGCGCGATGTGTTCGACGGACAAATCGGTTTGTGCAAGCAGTTGGCAAATCGCGTCGAAGCGCAGGCGTTGCAAATACGCGTTCGGCGTTTGTCCGGTTTCAATCTTGAAGCGGCGCAGGAAATTGCGTTCGCTCATCGCGGCTGCGTCGGCGGCTTCATGCATCGCGACGGATTCGTTCCAGTGCGCTTCGAGCCAGTGCATCGCGGCTTGAATCTGCTCGCTTGGACCGCGCTTCGCGATAGCGTCGGCGCTCACGGGAAAGGGCGATTCGGTGCGATGCGCGATCTGCTTTTCCACGCGCTGCGCGATGGCCGCGCCCTGGTCCGTCTCGATCAATTTCAACGCGGCGGCGAAGCGTGCTTCGCTGGCGCGGCTCGCGTGGTGCGCTTCGTCGTGATGGATCGTGCGCGCGTCGTCGAGCGAGGCAGCGTGCCGCCTCGGCGCGCGTAGCCATCGCAAACTCCGCGCCGACGCAATCAGCCGCTCGCCGTTCGACTCCGCACGCGTGAACCAGTGCGCGACGCGCCGATCGCGCAACGCGGCGGACAAGCCGGAGCCTTCGACGAGAAACAGCGTGTCGAATGGCGGCGACGGCACGTGCTCGTCGAATCCCTCGGTCCACACGAATGCCGACGAGTCGCTCGCGATGCGCCCGCCCGAAGGCGAGAGCAGCGTGACGCGCCACGGCGCGCGATAGACGCTGATGTCGGCGTGGGGTGCGGACATCGTGTTGGCGAGCTGGAACGCTTCCACGAGCCGCGCCATTTCCGGCAGCGAAAATCCATTGAACACGACGACGCCGATGGCTTTACCCGCGCCGCGCGCGGCGAAAGCGACGGCGCTGCCGCCGCGGCCTGGCAGATGCGCGGTGAGAGGCACGATGTGTTTTCCCGGGAGAATGAGGCCGCCAGTTTACTGCACGGTCATGCGCAAAGCTGCGCGTGCTTGTCGACGATGCGTGCGTGCCGTTGTGTGCATGCTCGCGTTGATGGCGCCTGGTGTTGTTGTGTGGAAGCGGGCGAGCCGCGCAACGATATACCGCACATTATTTTCCGCTATACCGTGCGTCTCAGTGCGCGTGTACGCACGCACGTTGTGCACGGATGCATGCCCGTGGAGTGGCGGCTAATGAGCGTGTTTCAACGATGGTCTCGTCTGCGAGGCGAAACGACGCGCAGTGAAAATTTTCGTAGCGCTCACCACCGACTTTCAAATACCCTGAGCGTGCACGGCTGAAAATGTGCGCATTGCATAAAACTGACGTTTTGAATCGATGAAACAGCGTTTTGGAATCGGTCCGGATTCATCCTCTGAATTATCGGCAGGGGCAAAGAAAAGTTTAATCATTCTTCGCGATGCCAGGATATCTCCCAGGTATTAACCTTTTCTGACACTTTTTCCGAAAAGTTCGCGTAGACTTTTTGGAACGTCACCACGTTGCTCGTCGCGCGGGTTATGCGAACAGTTGAATCCAGTGGTGCCCAAACCCTGGTTAATGGCGTTGTTGCAGGTGCTCCCACTGACATGAAATTTGCCCTTCTGGAACCCGATCTGGCAGAGCTCGACCGCGTCCTCGAAACCTGCGCGTTGTCGGGGCACGTCTGTTTCGGCGCATCGAACGACGAGGCGTTCCGGAGCCTGCTGGCGGAGGTCTCGGTAGACGTCTGCCTGATCGACTGGATCAACCCGGACTGCTGCCGCTACGAGACTTTGTATCGACTCGTGCAATCCGAAGCGGCCGTTCCCGTGGTGCTGTGCGTGACCCCCGGCACCTCGCACGATGTGATCGATTCAGGGCTGAAACACGGCGCGAGCACCAGCATCGAAAAGCCGTTTCGCGGTATCGAATCGCTCGGTTCGCTGTACGCGTGGGAAAGCCAGGGTTTTGCACACGCTTACTTACCGGGCAACAGAATGATGTGATGGTTCGGCCATTCAGGCCATTCAGACCATTGTGGCGATCCGGTAAAAAATCGCCATGCTGTCATTCTGTTTTCGGGTTTGATCGCGTTCGAATTACCGATTTTTTCTTCGTTATATTCCAGCTGCGATTTCCTCCGCGATTCCCGCACGAACGTGCGCACGAATCGCGTCATTCTCCATTCTGTTTTTTCAATTGCTTCCGCCGGTTTTCGCACGGTGGATTCGCATCGGCCATTCCGTACGCGCCAATTTTCTTCTCGATAGCGCCAATTCGATCTGTGCTTCATCGGCATTCGCATTCGCGTTGATATAGCGCGCCGGCGAATCCGCTGAATTGCCGCGTTCTTGCTGATTGCTCGCCGCCGCCTGACCCGATCCCGCCAACATGTTGGCCGGATCGGTCAGGCGCGAAGCCGTTGCGGGCCGCCTGTCTATGATGCATTGCAACGAGCGGGGGCTGGCCGGGGTGGCTTGAGGCGCCAACAAAGCGCCGACAAGGCGATCGCGCCAGCCAGAGCAGCCGAAGCCCGCGATGATGCGATGCGCCAGAACACGGGCGCGCCGCTCGCCATTCAGGCAGGAATGCGAAACGATGGGCTGTGTGCCCTCGCCGCTGACCTCACGCACGGGAGTCGGACAATGCCAGGAATACAAGGACTGCTTGCGCGGCTGCTCGACGCCGCGCTCATCGGGTTGGGCGCGCTGCTGGCTTCGCAGATCCGCTATCAGGACGCCGTCGACAATCCGATGAACAGCGGGTTCATTGCTTTTGCGATTGCCTTCGCGCTCGCCGTGTTTCCGGTGTTCGGGCTTTACGAATCGTGGCGCGGCCGTTCCTTGCCGGCGCTCGTCGGCAAGACGGCGCTTGCGTGGATCGTGGTGCAGGTCTGCGGCCTCGTGCTGATGTTTACGCTGCATCGTACCGATCTGGTGTCGCGTCTATGGTTCGTCTACTGGACGGCGATTTCGGGCGGCGCGCTGATCGCCTCGCGTCTCGTCGTGCATGGCGTGATGCGCCGCGTGCGCCATGCGGGCATGAATCTGCGCGACGTGGCGATCGTCGGACACGGCGAGCGCGGCCGCGAACTCGTGCGCAAAGTGCAGACATCGCCCGCAAGCGGCTTTCGCGTGACGGCGATGTTCGATCCCGCCGCGATGGAGCGTCGCGACGCGAGTGGCGAAAGCGAATTCGAGCGCTTCGTCGCGCGCGTGCGTGGCAATAAGGTGCGCGAGATCTGGCTGGCGCTGGCGCTTTCGGAGAGTCAGACGATCCAGCATTTCGTGCGCGAATTCCGCAACGAGCTGATCAATATCCGCTTCATTCCCGACATGCAGAGCGTCGCGCTGTTCGACGGCGGCATGACCGATCTGATCGGCGAACCCGCCATCAATCTGATCGCGTCGCCGCTGCCGCCGCACGCGATGGTGAAGAAGGACATCTTCGACCGCCTGTTTGCCGCTGCTGCGTTGCTGGCGCTGTCGCCGCTGCTGATTGCGATCGCCGTCGCGGTGAAACTCTCGTCGCGCGGTCCGGTGTTCTTCCGCCAGTATCGCAAGGGCGCCGACGGCCACGCGTTCCGCATCTACAAGTTCCGCTCCATGCGCGTGCATGCCGAACAGCATGGCGTGGTCACGCAGGCGAAGCGCGGCGATTCGCGTATCACGCGCGTCGGCGCATTCTTGCGGCGCACGAGTCTCGACGAACTGCCGCAATTCATCAACGTGCTGCGCGGTGAAATGTCGGTGGTGGGTCCGCGTCCGCATGCGCTCGAACACGACGAGTTCTATCAGGACGTCGTGACCGACTATATCCACCGTTATCGCATCAAGCCGGGCATTACCGGCTGGGCGCAGGTGAATGGGTATCGCGGTGAAACCGATCGCATCGAGAAGATGGAAAAGCGCGTGGAGCACGATCTCTATTACCTGCGCAACTGGTCGTTCGCGCTCGACATGCGAATCGTGATGGCGACTGTCGTGAAGGGCCTCGTCAACAGCAACGCGTATTGATGGCATGACGCGGCGACGAATCGAAAACCGATCGGGAGATGAACAGATGAGCAGCAGTATCGGTGCGCAAAACGGGCGCGCGACTCCGCTGATTTTGCTGACGGGCCGTAACGGCCAGGTCGGCCACGAATTGATGCGCTCGCTGCAGGGATTGGGTCGCGTGGTCGCGCCGGAGCGTGTGGGTCTGGATCTCAGCGATCCCGATTCGATCGTGCAAGTCATGCGCGATCTGCGTCCGCAACTGGTGATCAACGCGGCGGCCTATACGGCGGTCGAGCGCGCCGAGACCGAGCGCGAACTCGCGTATCGCATCAACGCCGAAGCGCCGCATGTGATGGCGCTCGAAGCGAAGCGCGCGGGCGCGGTGCTGATTCACTATTCGACCGATTACGTGTTCGACGGCACGAAGACCGCGCCCTACGTCGAGACCGACACGGCGCGGCCGCTGAGCGTCTACGGCTTTTCGAAGCTGGCGGGCGAGCGCGCGATTGCGAACGTCGGCTGCCGCCATCTGATTCTGCGCACGAGTTGGGTCTATGGCATGCGCGGCAAGAACTTCCTGCGTACGATGCTGCGTCTCGCCCAGCAGCGCGATACGTTCGACGTCGTCGCGGATCAGTTCGGCGCACCCACGTGGAGCGCGACGATTGCCGCGCAGACCGCGCATATCGTCGCGCAAAGTCTCGCGGCGGACGATCGCGGCGCGTGGTGGGACGCGCGCTCGGGCCTCTATCACCTCACGGCGTCCGGCTGCGCCTCGTGGCACGATTTCGCGTCGACCATCGTCGAGATCGCGGGCAGCACGGCGGACGTGCGCCCGATCGACAGCGGCGCATGGCCCACGGCCGCGCAACGCCCCGCGAACTCCGCGCTCGATTGCAGCAAGCTCTGGCGCACCTTCGGCCTGCGCGCGCCCGAATGGGACGCCGCGCTGCGCTGCTGTCTTGACGGCGTCGCGCTGCCCGAAGCGCTCGCTACGGCGACCTGATGGACCTACGAGACGGATCACTCATGACACACACCGAGACCGGCGCTCGCCGCCGGGCACGCGCATGCTGACGGGCATGGTCAACGCGGCGCTGCGGCGCATTCGCCCCGGAAAAGCGCTGGCGCCCGATATCGGCGGCATGGACGTGCTGCTGTTTCTCGCCGAGCAGAGCGTGAACCTCGCGCGCGGCACGCTGCGGACGACGCTGCGCTGCGCGCGCGCGACGCCGTGTTTCATGGGACGCGGCGTGCGTCTGCGTTTTGGCCGCAAGGTGCGCATCGGCCGTTACGCGACCATCGGCGACGGCGCGATTCTCAGTGGCCTCGGGCGCGACGGTTTGCGCATCGGCGCGCGCGCGACGATCGGCGCGTATGTGCGGCTCGTCGTGGGCACCGATATCGCGCGGCCTGGCGCGTACATCGAAATCGGCGACGGCTGCGGTATCGGCGAATTCTCCAGCGTGGGCGGTTCGGGCGGCGTGCGCATTGGGCGCAATACGATCATCGGCCAGCATTTCAGCGCGCATCCGGAGAATCACAATTTCGCCGACCTCACGCGGCCGATCCGCGAGCAGGGCACCACGCGCAAGCCGATTGCGATTGGCGAGGATTGCTGGATTGGCGCGCGCGTGACGGTGCTCGGCGGCGTGACGATCGGGCAGGGCTGCGTGATTGCTGCGGGCGCCGTGGTGACGCGCGACGTGCCGCCGTATTCGATCGTGGCGGGCGTGCCCGCGCGTGTCGTGGGCAGCCGGCTGGAGAGCGAAAATCATGCTGGCGATTGATCTGATCGTTGTGCTGTATCGGTGCGATCCTCAGGATGCCGAAACATTGATGACGCTGAGTCAGATCGACTTCGCCGCGCTCGGCATCGACGCCGAGGTGCATATCTGGGACAACGCGCGCGAGCAGCCCGCGCCGCCGCGCGCCGATTTTCTGCGCATGCCGTGGCGTTACTACTCGTCGGCGGCGAACGAGCCGTTGTCGAAGGTCTATAACACGCTCGTGCGCGCGAGCAGCCGTCCTTACGTTGCGATCTTCGATCAGGACTCGCGCGTGGATGTGAGCTTCTTTCGCGAACTGAGCGAGGCGATCGAGGCGCGCGAGGCCGATGTGTACGCGCCGCGCATCGTGCACGGCGACAAGACCATCAGCCCGGGCTGTCTCAAGTGGATCAAGGGCGCGTCGCTGCCAGGCGTAACGGGCAGGGCGATGCTGCCGCGCAACTTCACCGCGATGATGAGCGGCATGTGCATGAGCCGCGCGTTGCTCGCGCGACTCGGTCCACGACCGTTCGACGAACGTCTGCGCCTCTACGGCGTGGATACGCGTTTTTGCCGCGATCTCTCGCGGTTCGGCGCGCGCGCGTGGATCACCGGCGCGCAGCTCGGCCACGATTCCGCGCTGCGCAGCACGACCGATCCCGCCGCCATCCTGCAGCGACAGATCTGGCTGTGGCAATCGTGGCTGCGCGTGTTCGATCGCAATCCGCTGGAAATGCTCGCGATTCGTGGTTACGTGTTGTGGAAGGCGTGGCGCGTTGCGAGCGCCGTGCGAGCACGTAGCCGATTCTTCCATGTCGTTGCCGAGGTGTTTCGTTGAGCAAGCCGCTAACCATCGTCATGGTGCATCAGGGCGCGGAACTGTATGGTTCCGACCGGAGTTTTCTTTCGGCGCTGGCCGCGTTGCGCGAGCGCCATCCCGACGCGTTGATCGACGTGGTGCTGCCCGAGCCCGGGCCGCTCGTCGATCTGGTGGCGCGGTATGCGAGCCGGATCCAGTACGACGAGAATGGGGTGTTGCGCAAGAAGAAGCTGAAGGCGCGGCCGTTTCGCACGCTGAAAGACATGGCGTTCTCCTGGCTGCGCTTTCGCCGGATGTTCGCGAGCTACGACATTTGCTACGTGAATACCGTCGTGTGTGTGGCTGCGATCATGGCGTTGCGGCTCAGACAACGGGGCAGCTATGTGCATGTGCGAGAGATTCCGTCCAAACTGGCATTACGCGTTTTCAACACGATGCTGAAGTTTTCGCGTGCATCGTTGATCTACAACTCGAACGCGACGGCTGGCGCATTCGGTCTGCGAGGGACGGTCATTCACAACGGCGTCGAAGTGCGCGGTGACGTCACCTCGGCCGCGCCACGATCGGTGAGGCCGCTGCGCCTCGCCATCATCGGGCGCATCAATCCGTGGAAGGGCCAGCAGTTCGTCCTCGATGCGCTAGCGACGCTCGGGCGCGCGTTGCCGGTTGAAATCCGCATTGTCGGCGCGGTGTTTCCGGGTTACGAGGCTCTGCTGTCCCAGTTGCAACATGCCGCCGCGAATTGCGCGCAGCGCGTCGAAATAAGCGGCTTTACGGATGATCCCTCCGTGCACTACCAATGGGCTGACTTCGCGCTCGTGCCGTCGACTTTGCCCGAGCCGTTTGGCCGCGTCGCGGTCGAGAGTTTCGCAATGAAGCGCCCCGTGATCGCTGCCGCGCATGGCGGGCTGCAGGAGATCGTCGTTGACGGTGTCAACGGATTCCTCTTTCAGCCGGCCGACGACAGGGATTTTGTGTGTACGCTCGAACGGGCCGTCGCCACGCGCGCAACCGAGTACGTCGCGATGGCCGAAGCGGCGCGTCAAGCCTACCTGGATAGTTTCACCGAACGTAGTTATATGAATGCGATTGTGAACTGCATCACGCCGGATGATGGTGAAAAGCCTATGCCGGATCAGGCGCCCGCCGCTTCCGCCGCAACGGGAATTCCGCAATGAGCGCCGTGACGGAAGCGACGCCGGTCCGGACCTCCTCGACGGGGCTCACGCGCAATCTGCTCTATAACCTGTTGGGACAGATACTGCCGCTTGCTTTGGCCGCAGTGAGTATTCCCATGCTGATTCACCATCTCGGCAGTGATCGTTTTGGGCTGCTGACGATTGCGTGGATGGTGGTCGGTTATTTCAACCTGTTCGATCTGGGCTTGGGGCGAGCGCTGACCAAACTCGTTGCTGACCGGATCGGCTTGGGACGTACGAAGGAAATCGCGCAACTGGTATCGACGGGTCTCGTGCTGATGGTTGGGCTCGGTATCGCGGGCTCGGTCGTGGTCGGCGTGCTGACGCCGGAACTCGTCACCGTACTCAAGGTTCCGGCGCGCTTCGTGGCGGAGACGCGCAATGCGTTTTATCTGCTGGCGCTCTCCATTCCGATGGTCATCCTGACCACCGGATTGCGTGGCGTACTGGAGGCGTTTCAGCGCTTCGACATCACCAACGCGGTGCGGACGCCGCTTGGGCTCTGGACCTTCGGCGGACCCCTGTGCGTGTTGCCGTTCTCGTCGCGACTTGACTGGATCGTCCTCTCGCTGGTGATCGGTCGTCTCGTTTCCACGCTGGTGCACGCGTACTACACCGTGCGCCAACTCGAAGGGCGCATCGAACTCGGCATGCCGGATCGCGCGCTCTGCCGGGAACTGCTTTCGTTCGGTGGATGGATGACCGTGTCGAACGTAGTCTCGCCGATCATGGTCTATATGGACCGATTCTTTATCGGCGCATTGCTCGGCACGGCGGCCGTCGCGTTTTACACCACGCCCTACGAAGTGGTTTTCAAACTCAATATCGTTTCTGAAGGGCTGTTCGGTGTTCTTTTTCCGATCATGGCGAGCCGGCTGGTGGTCGATCGCTCTCAATCGGGTGTCCTGCTGACGCTGGGTGCGAAGCTGATTGCCGCGTCGCTTTTCCCGCTGGTGCTCGTGATCGTCGCAGTGGCCGGGCCCTTTCTTGGGATCTGGGTCGGTCCGACGTTTGCGGAGCATAGTGCGCTCGTCATGCAACTGCTCGCGATTGGCCTTTATATCAACGGTTTTTCGAAGGTTGCGTTCAATCTGCTACAGGCGATGGGCCGCGCAGACGTGACGGCGAAACTTCACCTGATTGAATTGCCTTGCTATGTGATTGCATTAATTGCGTTGACGAAATACTTCGGTATTGTCGGTGCTGCAGCAGGGTGGGCGTTACGAATGATGCTCGACGCGGGGCTCTTGTGGTGGATGAGCCGACGTGTTGCGCAGGTGCCGTGGCGCGCGATTCGCGAGCTGGCGAGCGTCTTGTTCGCGACGGTGGCCTCACTGCTCGCGCTGGTGTGGGTCCACAACGCGGTTTGGCGAATTTCGCTTGGCGGCCTGGCGCTGGGTGTTTTCTGTCTGGCGTTCTGGTTTGTCGTGCTCAATGACGATGATCGCCGTGTGGTGATCGATCTTGTCGCGCGTGGTCTGATGCGAGGGAAGCAAGCGCCGCGCGCGTGACGATCGGTCGGCGATATTACGCGAACCGGAAGTGCTGAAATGACCTTCCGGTTCGCGTAGTTTCTTTCGTTAATGCTGGATCACAATCTCGTAGCTCGCCGCAAACGGCAGCGATTTCGTGTTGACGGAAAACGTGACGGTTGTTTGCGTCACTTTCGCAGGGATCGCGGCAAGCCGGGTGCCGTCGAAGCTCAACGGGTACACGCTCGCACCGAGGCTCGGAATGCGTAGCGATACGTTCGCGGGAATGCGCTCCATCTGTGACGGTCCGGAAACGTCCTTCAAATTCGACGACGGCGCGCCGCCGCGCTCTGGCGCAATGGTCTGCCACTGACCTGGCAGTCCGCTGGATTCGAGCGACTGAGGACCGTTGCGTGTGCTGCCCATGGTGAATCCTGGCAGCGTGAGCAGAAGATGCGAGGACTGCGCCAATGGCTCACCGTCTACGCTCGTCAGAAACGCCGTTGCGAAGCCGCGGCTCGGCGGCAGCAGGGTCACGTCCAGGATCGGCGTGCTGACGCGCTGATCGACAGGAAGGTAGCCGGTGACGCCCGCCGCGTAGCTCGAACCAAAGCGGATTTGCTTCCCGCCCCGATCGATGTCGAGATAGGACGAAGTTGGCGAATGATCTTCGTCGCGCACACTGAACGCGGCCGCGTTCGCCATCATGATCTGGCGATGGGCGGGGAGTGTGGGAGGGACGGCGTGTTGATCACTCAGATAGCTGCCGAATGCGCCCGCAACGTTGCGGGTCGCAGCGCGCATGCGCTCATCGGTGCTGAGGGAGATCGTCGTGCGGGGGAACGCAGTATTGGGGCGAATGGCGCGAAAGTAGTGGGCGCATTGTGCGAACTGCACCAGCTTGGTCCAGTCGCCTTTCAGGCTGAAGTCGGATGGGGTCGTGACATGCCAGTTTTTATCATGTGACCAGTTGTACAGAATGAGGCCGTCCCAGTCTTGAGCCACGGCTAACTGCGTCACCACTGGCAACATGGCCGAATCCTGCTGATTTGGCCATGGCTGATTGAATTCGCTGATCACGAACGGCTTTCCAGCCGCACGCGCGTAGGCAACGTTGAGCAGCGTACTGTCTGCGGCGTCACCCAGCCAGCTGTTCGATATTCGCCAGTCGGTCCAATCCCATTGTCGATGCGGAAACCAGTAATGATCGACATAAAAATGCGCGTCGATAAAACTCGCCGAGCGATTGACGTCGAAGTTGACGAAGCCGCCATGCCTCCATCGTCCGCCGTGCGCAACCTGCGTACCCGCGATGGGCGTGGTCTTGCCGATCAGATCGCTGACGGTCGATGTCATGAGGTCGATATAGCTCGCGTCGAGATCCACGAAAAATTGCGCGGCCTCTTTCGCCAGCGTTGCCGATACGCCGCGCGGAACAAGTGGTAGCGGCGCCGGCGAGAGATGGTGGGCGACGCGGTATTGCGCCCACTTCGTTTCGAGCTCTTGCAGGAATCGACCCTTCACGAGCGACGGCAGGCTACCTTCTTGCCAGTTATCGATCAGCGTCGACTCGTTGTCGATTTCGATCATCGCGAGTGCCGGCGTGTTGCGCAGGTCGAGCGCGGCCACGAGATTCCGTATATAGCGGATCTGCCACTGGATCATCTCGTCATCGAAAATCTGAAGCGGCTTACTCTGCGGTGGAATGAAATCGCCGGGCCGGGACGCGGGAAACGTGTGATTGACGTGCAGATTCAGGTCGACATAAATGCCGTGTTTGCTGAGCTGTGTAATAAAGCTTTTGAGCTGCGCAGCTGCTTGCTGATCCAGTTCCGGATGCGTCGCGTCGCGAAGGATGCCCGCCGGGTAAGTGTTGGCCGAGGCTGATCCGGCAGGTTGGTCGATCGCGTGCAACCGGACCAGGTTCACGCCCAATTCAGCCAGACGGCTTGCGAGGGCTTCGCCGTCGTCCGCAGAGGGGAAATTGGCGGAAAGCGCGAGGTTGACGCCGAAGAAGCGGATGCGTTGGCTATCGCCAGACTCGCCAGACGTGTAGAAGTGGCCGTCTCGGACGATGACGCGATCATTCGGCCCAAGCGCCCGTTGAGCGGCCAAGCCGCGCGCCGTACCGGATTTTGCGCTTTGGAGAGGCAGCGGCTCGATCCAGACTGCCGCCGCCTTGGGGGTATCGCAACTGGCCAGTGTGTACAACAGGGCGCCAAGCGAGCAGGCCCGTAGTAAGGAAGAAAACGCTCGGGTTTGAGTCATGGGCAGGCCAGTTCGCCAGCAACGCGCGGTGTGTCGGGAGTAAAGCTCACGGTTGTGCTGCGCGGACTGCGTAAATTCGTGGCGACGGTGAACATGAATATCTGCAATAGATACAAATGGGAAAGACCCGTGGAATAGTGAAACCCGAATACGTAGAACTGCGCGAGGAAAAAGCCGATTGTGCCGAGATAGAACGTATATTTCACGCGCGCTTCATGTCGAGTGTCACCTGCATTGAGGCTGAGATTGCGCAAGGCCTCGGAGAGCGGCGCGAACATGAGCCAGAGATAACCGACGGCGGCCACGCCGAATACCATCAACACCGAGATGTACCAGGAGTCTTTATAGGTTGCGCCGTTGTTCTCGATCGCGCCGAGTCCATAACCTTGAATCTGGAACGTGGAAGGGACCGAAGCATACTGCGCCAGTCTGCCTACCGAAGAGGCATCCAGATCGCCCTTATTGAAAATGATGAGCGTGAACGAGGCGAGCAGGATAAGTATGGGCGCGAGTGCAAGCCTGGGCAGAGAGCGCGTCTTGAAGAAATGCAGTTGTGCGGCCGAGAACAGAGCAAGCAGGCAGGCTACCCAGCCTATGCGCACGTTCGCCACAACTTCGCCCGCCGCCAGAAGCAGCGTGATCGCCGAGAAGATCACCTTCGCAGAGAAACGACGCTGTCTGACGAGCGAGATAATCGAAATCGTCAGCGCGAGCGCGTTGAACAGACTGTATTCGATCGCCGAGATGAAAAAGCCGCTGGCGCGAAGTTGATCGCCGCGCATGAACTGATATTGAAGCAGGTGCGCATCCGTGTCGATGCCTTCTTTGGCCTGCGCCACAAAGCTGTAATACCAAAGCCGCGTGAAGTCGCCGTCGAACGTCAGATATTCATAGATGGCGTAGACCGCCATGACACATGCAATGGAAAGCAGAACACGTGTCAGCGTGCGAATGTCGACGCGCTGCGCGAGTCGGGGAGAGGCGAGCAGCGTGGCGAGCAGAATCGGCACGAAATAGCGGCGCCATTGCTGGATACTCTCCACGATGCCGCCGCGCGACATGCCAACAGCGATGCCGATGGCCGATAGCACGCCGATTGCAATCGTGATGCGCGCCGCGCGGCTCGACATCGAAAACGGGTTTCGACCTCGCGTGTTCATCATGGCTTGCAGCAGCAGACCGCAGATAAACACTTCTTTCCAGGCTTTCGCCACCATCAAGCTCGAACCCAGAATGTCGTTCAGATTGACGAAGACAAGATCGTTGACCGTAATGAAAAAGACGGTCACGTAAACAAAGAATTGTGGCCGTCGCGTGAATAGAAGACAAACGCTGCCCAAGTAGAGCAGCATGAAGAAAAGAGTGAGAAGCTTGTCCACGATAACTCTCTAGGAAGCGGAGACGTCTTCGCGTTCTGCTGCATCCATTCGCGTGGCGTGCGCCGTAGCCTGCGGTTTCGCGCTGGGCAGCGGGCGGCGGCCCGCAGGCTGGCGAACCCGTGTCGGACGTCCATGCCGATCCAGCAACGCCTCATACTGCGCGAGCACGTTATCCCAGCGGAACGTGCTTCTAAACCGCTGTGCGCTCGCAATACCCATGGCCGTCGCCGTTGCCGGATCGCCGATCAGCGCGGAGATGTGCATATCGCAATCGGCCTCGGTCGCGAAGAAACGCGCCTCCGGACCCGCGACCCAGCGGTTGAACACATTGTCGTGCGCGATCACCGCGCTGCCTGCGCCCATCGCTTCCACGAGCGACGGGTTCGTCCCGCCAACGCGATGCCCATGCACGTAAAAATTCGCGTGATAACGCAGCGAGCGCACGACCTGCTGATCGTAAATCGCGCCGGGGAAAAACACTTCCTCGCTGGCCGCATCGAGCACCGCGCGATGATAAGGATGATCGCGATGATACGTGCCCAGCACGACGAGCCGCGCGTCGCGCGGCCGCCGCGAAAACGCCGTCACGATTTCGAGCACCGAATTCTCCGGCTCGGGCCGCGCGATCACGAGGCCGTAGCGCACTGCGTCGAGACCGAGCGCGCGAATCGGCATCGTGCTCACAACGTCCACGGCGTCGGCGCCATACGGAATCGTCGTGATCTTTTTGCGCTTCACGCGCGTCGCCAGATGCGCGGCAATCGCGGGATGATCGGCGATCAGATGATTGCCGGTCCAGCATCCCACGCGCTCGTTGAGCCACAGCCAGACGCGCTCGTGAAATTTCCATTTCTCGCGGCGCCATTCGAGGCCATCCATGTTGATGATGTTCGTGATGCCGTGCCAGCGCAGATACGTGCAGAACAGCGCGGTGTTGTAGCCGAGCGTGAGCACGAGTGCGGGGTCGCGCGTGGTGACGTCGCGAATCGATTTCCAGTCGAATTCCATCGTGCCCAGCGCGCCCGCGCGCGTGACCGGCACGATGACGCGGCGCACGCCTTGCCAGCTGTCTTCGCTGATTTCGCTGCCTGGCGTGTCGCTCTGGCAGTAGACCGTCACTTCCCAGCCGCGTTGCGTGAGGTAGAGCGCGAGGCGTTCGGCGAACGTCTCGAAGCCGCCGTGGCGCGCGGGAATGCCGCGCGTGCCGAGGATGAAAAGCTGTCTGACTGCCATGTGATCGAATCCCGTCGTTGGTCCATATTGTGATGCTGCGGCGAACAAGCGCCGCCATGCCGATAGCGTATGCCATCGGGTATGGCGGATTCGGCCACCGTATTCATCGATTCGGACAAAGTCGATGCGCTACGCGTGCATGCGGGAATGGCACGTTCGATCCGCGATGGACGGCGCCAAACGTGTGCATTCTTTCAATGGCGTACGACGCCGGACGTTGTCGGAACGCGCCAACGATATGACCGAATCGGCGCGATCAGTGCACCTAACATAGCGATCCGCTGGCTTCGCTTTTCGTGCACTGCGTCATGGCCGACCGGCTTGCGCGAGCGTGGCGCTTCGGGCCATCTTCGCGGCCTCTTTCCTAACTCAACGAGTGCTCAACATGATCCTTGTGACCGGCGGCGCCGGCTTCATCGGAGCCAATTTCGTCATCGACTGGCTGGCGCGTAACGACGAGCCCGTCGTCAATCTCGACAAGCTCACTTACGCGGGCAATTACGCCACGCTGCGTCCGCTCGATGGCGATCCGCGCCACCATTTCGTGCAGGCCGATATCGGCGACCGCGCCACGCTCGACGCGGTGCTGCAACAGCATCGTCCGCGCGCGGTGCTGCATTTCGCGGCCGAAAGTCATGTGGATCGCTCGATCGATCGCCCCGACGATTTCGTGGCGACCAATGTGGTCGGCACGGCCACGCTGCTCGAAGCGGTGCACGCGTACTGGATCGCGCTGCCTGCCGCGCAGCGCGACGCATTCCGCTTCCTGCACGTTTCGACCGACGAGGTCTACGGCACGCTCGCACCGCACGATCCCGCCTTTACCGAAACCACGCCGCATGCGCCGAACAGTCCTTATGCAGCTTCGAAAGCGGGCTCGGATCATCTGGTGCGCGCGTGGCATCACACCTTCGGTCTGCCGACGCTCACCACGAACTGCTCGAATAATTACGGTCCGCACCAGTTTCCCGAGAAGCTGATTCCGCTGATGATCCAGCGCGCGTTGCACGGCGAAGCGCTGCCGGTTTACGGCGACGGCCTCAACGTGCGCGACTGGCTCTACGTGGGCGATCACTGCGATGCGATCCGCACGGTGCTCGAACGTGGCACGCCGGGCGAGACGTACAACGTGGGCGGCCGCAACGAGCACACGAACGTCGACGTGGTGAATCGCATCTGCGCGTTGCTCGACACGCTGCGTCCGCGCGCGAGCGGCAGCTATCGCGAGCAGATCGCCTACGTGACCGACCGTAAAGGCCACGATCGCCGCTATGCCGTCGACGCGGCGAAGCTCGAACGCGAACTCGGCTGGCAGCCGAAGGAAACCTTCGACACCGGTCTCGCACGCACGGTGAAGTGGTACGTGGACAACGAAGCGTGGGTCGACGCGATTCTCTCCGGCGCCTATCGGCAGGCGTATTTCAGCAACGAACTCGAACGGGCATAAGCGATGAAAACGAAGCGTAAAGGCATCGTCCTCGCCGGTGGTTCCGGCACGCGGCTCTATCCGATCACGCGCGTCGTCTCCAAGCAGATGCTGCCGGTGTACGACAAGCCGATGATCTACTACTCGCTCTCGACGCTGATGATGGCGGGCATCGACGACATTCTGCTGATCTCCACGCCCGACGACACGCCGCGTTTTCGCGCGATGCTCGGCGACGGCAGCCAGTGGGGCGTGAGCATCCGTTATGCGGTGCAGCCTTCGCCGGACGGTCTCGCGCAGGCCTTCGTGATCGGCCGCGAGTTTATCGACGATCATCCCTCGGCGCTGATTCTCGGCGACAACATTTTCTACGGCGCGGATCTCACTGCGCATCTGCGCGCGGCGGATGCACGCGAAAGCGGTGCAACGGTATTTGGCTATCACGTTCACGATCCGCAGCGCTATGGCGTGGTCGAATTCGACGCATCGGGCAAGGTCGTGTCGATCGAGGAAAAGCCTGAAGTGCCGCGCTCGAATTATGCGGTGACGGGTTTGTATTTCTACGATCGCGACGTTTGCGAAATTGCGGCGGGCATTGCGCCTTCGGCACGCGGCGAACTCGAAATCACTGATGTCAATCGTCATTATCTGGAGCGCGGCGATCTGCAACTCGAAACGCTGAGCCGTGGCTTTGCGTGGTTCGATACGGGCACGCATCAATCGCTGATCGACGCGGGCATGTTTATCGCCACCGTGCAGCAGCGTCAGGCGCTGCTCGTGTCGAGCCCCGAGGAAATCGCTTTCCGGCAGGCCTGGATCGACGCGGAACAGCTCGAACGTCTCGCCGAACCGCTGCGCAAGACCGCGTACGGCGTGTATCTGAAGTCGCTCGTGGGAGCGGTCACGTCATGACGATCAACGTGAGATCCGCGGCGATCGCCGACGTGAAGATCATCGAACCCGCAGCGTTCGGCGATGCGCGCGGCCTGTTCTTCGAGAGCTTCAATCAGCGCGAATTCGAGGAGCAGGTGACGGGCGGCTTGCGCTTCGTGCAGGACAACCATTCGGTGTCGTCGCGCAACGTGCTGCGCGGTTTGCATTATCAGGTCGTGCGTCCGCAGGGCAAGCTCGTGCGCGTGGTGGTGGGCGAGGTGTTCGACGTGGCCGTCGATCTGCGCCGCGCGTCGCCCACGTTCGGGCGCTGGACCGGCGTGCATCTGTCTGCTGCGAACCGGCTGCAATTCTGGGTGCCGCCGGGTTTCGCGCATGGTTTCGTGGTGCTGTCCGAGCGCGCCGAGTTTCTCTACAAGACCACCGATTACTGGTATCCCGAGCACGAACGCACCTTGCTCTGGAACGATCCGGAACTCGACATCGCGTGGGGATTCGAGGGCGAGCCGGTGATCGCGCCGAAAGACGCAGCGGCCGCGCGCCTCGCGCACGCAGACGTGTATTGAAGAAGGAAGGCGGCGGCCAGCGGAACGCAGTGTCCGCAGGTTCGCCGCTCATGACGATGGCTGGACCAATGCAGGGACAAATGGGGGCGCTCGCGGCTGCATCGGAGCGCGAAGAGATGGATGCTCAAACGAGTAAGCAAAGCATGATTCCTGGTATTCCGAATCAAATATCGGCGCGTCCGAATGAAACGTTCAAAACGGGCCTGTTGCGAAAGGGCGTTGCCTGGGCGGCCACGCTGGCGCTCGGCGGTTGCGTGCTCGCGCCCGGTCCGTATATGGGCGTGGCGCCGCGCGAAGACACGACGACTCAGGCGGACGGCCAGTCCGCGCCCGCGGAGATCGTGCAGAACGGCATCACGTTCCGGCTGCATGCGCTGAATGGCGAAATGATCGCGCAACTGGCTGCGGCTGCGGCAGCGCCGTTTTCGCCTGCCGCATTGCCGCGCGTGGTGCCCTCGGCCTATCGCGTGCGTAGCGGCGACGTGCTGCGCGTGATCGTCTGGGATCATCCCGAGCTGAACAACCCGGGCTTTTCGGCGCTCACGACGTCGATCGTCTCCGTGGGCGCAACGCAGAGCACGGGTATGCCCGCCGCGACGTCGGGCGGCAATCTCGATCCGAATGGCCGCGTCGTGCAAACCGACGGCACGATTTACTACCCGTATATCGGCCGCGTGAAGGTCGCGGGTATGACGGTCGATCAGATTCGCCAGGATATCTACAAGCGTCTCGACAAGGCGGTGTCGAATCCGCAGGTGGATGTGTCGATCGCCTCGTATCGCAGCCAGAAGATCTATGTGTCGGGCGCGGTGCATACGCCGGGCACGATCTCGCTTACGGACGTGCCCGAAAGCGTCTCGGATGCGATCTCAGGCGCGGGCGGCTACAGCGACGCCGCCGATCTTTCGGCGGCCACGCTCAATCGCGGCGGCAAGGTGTATCCGCTCGATCTCTATGCGTTCTTCTACGACGGCGATGTCTCGCAGAACGTCATGCTCGAAGACGGCGACGTCATCAATCTGCCGGAACGCCGCCTGAAGAAAGTCTTCGTGCTCGGCGAAGTGAACAAGCCCGTTTCGCAGATCATGCCGGTGGGGCCGTTTTCGCTGTCCGAGGCGCTTTCCGATGCGGGCGGCCTGAACGGCATCTCGGCGAACGCATCCCAGGTCTACGTGTTTCGCCAGGGGCCGGGCCGGACCGTCGATGTCTTTCAACTCGACGCGGCGTCGCCCGGCATGCTCGTGCTCGGCGACCGTTTCGAACTCCAGCCGCGCGACGTGGTGTTCGTCGACGCCGCCCACGTGACGCGTTTTTATCGCGTGGTCTCGCAGATCCTGCCGTTCGCCAGTTCGCTCTATCTGGGCACCGAGGCGTTCAAATGACGAAGCCGCCGCTCAAGCTGCTGCTGATCTGTCACGCGAATGTCTGCCGCAGCCCGATGGCCGAAAGTGTGTTTCGTCACATGCTGGCCGACGTGTATGACGCGCAGATTCATTCGGCGGGCGTGGAGGCGATGAGCGGCACGCCCGCGCATCCGCTTGCGCGCGCGGCGCTCTCGTCGCGTGGCTACGGTTTGACGGACGAAGCCAACGCGCTGCGATTGTCCCAGCCGATGCTCGAATGGGCCGATCTGGCCTTCGCGATGGAGCGCTCGCAGCGGCTGGAGATCATCCGCCGGTATCCGGTGGCGGCGCGCAAGCTCTGGACGCTCGGGCACTGGCTCGACCGCGAGATCGACGATCCGGTTGGCGGCGATGCGGCGCGTTTCGACGCGACGCTCGACCTCATCGAACTCAGCGCGTGGAGCTGGCTGCCCGCGCTGAATCAGCAACTTTCCCTTTGACGCGGGAACCCCACATGAAGTCCGAATCGACACTGCCCACCATGCTGGCCAATGCCGCGGCGCAAGACCGGTCCGACGATGACGTCAGCCTGTTGATGCTCTGGCAAAACGTGCTCAGCCACCGTCGTTTGTTTTATGGCATTACCGCCGGCATCGTTGCGCTTGCCGTGCTTTATCTGCTCGTGGCCGCGCCCGTCTACAAGGCTGATGCGCTGATTCAGGTCGACGAACAGCAGGGCTCCGCGCTCGGCGCGCTTTCCGATGTGGCCAGCGCGCTGAGCCTGAACAAGCCGATCGACGGCGAGCTGGATATTCTCACGTCGCGCGCCGTGCTGGAGCCGGCGATCGATGCGACGCAGGCGCGGACGCTCGTGAAGGTTGCGAATCGCGTGCCGTTGCTGGGCCGCCTGTATGCCAGTTTCAACACGCCGCCCAATGGGATCGCCGACGCGCCGCTCGGCCTCTCCGGCTTTTCGTGGGGCGGCGAGCGCCTGATCCTCACCGCGTTCGACGTGCCGCGCGTGCTGTACGGCAAGAAGTTTCGTGTGCACGTGCAGGCGGGCGAGCGCTGGACGCTCGAGGATCCCGATGGCAATCAGATCGCGAGCGGTGCGTTGCATCAGCGCGTCGCTTTCGAGGCGCAGACCGACTTCGGCCCGGCGCCCGGGTTCATCGAGATCAGCGAATTGCGTGGGCGGCCCGGCGCGTCGTTCACACTCGTGGAGTCCTCGCTGGAAGACACGATCGAGGCCTTGCGCAAGCACATGACCGTGCAGGAGACGACCAAGGGTTCGTCGATGATCGCGCTGACCGTTAAGAACAACAACGCGCGGATTGCGGCGGCGATCGCCAACGAAGTCGCGCATACCTATGTCGCGCTCAACATCAAGCATCGCGCCGAGCAGTCGCGTTTGAGCCTCGAATTCCTCAACCGCAAGCTGCCCGCGTTTCGCGAGGAGCTTGCGCAATCGGAGGACCGGCTCAACGCGTACCGTATCCGCACGAAGACGATCGATATCGAGGAGCAGACCGAGGCGCTGCTCACGCGCGCGGTGGACCTCACGAAGCAGAAAACGCTGATCGACCTGAATCTGCAGGCTACGCGTGAACAGTTCCGCCCGGGGCATCCGGCCGTGAAGACGCTGGAGGCGCAGGACGCCGTGGTCGATGGCGCGCTGCGCGATGTCGAGAAGCAGGTGCAGGCGTTGCCGTCGACGCAGCAGGATTATCTGCGTCTCGCGCGCGATGTGGCCGTCGATACGCAGCTTTACACCGCACTGGTGGCGAACGCGCAGCAGCTCGAAGTGGCGGAGGCGGGCACGACCGGCAACGTGTCGGTGATCGATTTTGCCGCGCAGCCGGATTCGGCCTCCTGGCCGAAGGTGCCGATCGTGCTCGCGGGCGGTCTGTTTGGCGGCCTGTTCATCGCGTTCGTGGCGATTCAGGCGCTGGCTGCGTTGCGCGACACCTTGCGCGATCCGCTCGATGTCGAGCGCGTGGGCCAGGCGCCGATCTTCGCTGTCGTGCCGGCGAGCCTGACCGAACAGCGCGCGGCAAAAGGCTGGCGTCGTGGCAACAAACGCCTCGCCGGCCAGTCCGGTCAATCCGTCGCACTACTCGCCAGCAGCAGCCCCGGCGACCCCAGCGTCGAGGCATTGCGTTCGCTGCGCACGACACTGCGCTTCTCGCTGCTCGGCAAAGAAGGCGGCTCGATCCTGTTCACTGGACCGACCGAAGGCGTCGGCAAGACCTTCGTGGCGCTCAATTTTGCCTATGTGCTCGCGCTCAAGGGCTTGCGTGTGCTGATCGTTGACGCCGATTTGCGGCGTGCGGGCGCGCGGCGTTACTTCAATGCCGAAGCCTCGTACAAGGGTCTCGCGAACGTGCTCGCCGGTGACGCGCAACTCGAAGACACGCTCGTGAGTACCGGTTTCGACGGCCTCGATCTGCTGCCCGCCGGCAGCGCGTTGCCGCCGAATCCGGGCGAACTGCTCGAACGTCCGGCATTCGCGGCCATGCTCAAGGAAGCGGCCACGCGCTACGACTACGTGATCGTCGACTCGCCGCCGGTGCTGCCGGTCAGCGACGCGGTGACGCTCGCCCAGGTCTGCGACGCGACCTTCGTTGTTTCGCGCGCGGATACAACCAGCCGCCATCAGCTCGCCGAGACCATGAAGCGCCTCAATCAGTCGGGCATCCGCGTGACGGGGCAGGTGTTCAACGGCTTCCGCGCCACGCGCTATGGCTACGGTTACGGCTATCGCTATCAGGCGCAAGGCTGACGCTGCACGCGCCCCACAACGCGCCCAACGCAAGCGCGCATGCGCGAGGACGACACCGTGAAAACCGTCGGCATTGTCTTGTTCGACGGTTTCGCGCTGCCACGCGTCGCGCGCATCGTGGAGGCGCTCCAGCGCGCCAACGATCTCGCCGGTGCGCAAACGTGCGAGCCCGCGCGCTTTAGCGTGGCGCTGCTGTCGACGCTCGGCGGGCGCATCGCGGCGTCGTCCTCGGTGTATGTGTGGACCGAGAGCATACTGACCGCGCGTCCGCAAGGGAGCTTGCACGCGCTGTTCGTGGCCGACGGTCCCGGCGTGGATGACGCCTTGCGCGACGAGACGCTGATCGCCTGGTTGCGCCGGACCTGTGCGCTCGCGGAGCACGTGATTGCGCCCGGCGACGGACAGCGGCTGCTCGATGCGGCCGGTCATCGGCGAGGCACGGCGCACGGTCTGTCCGCGGCCGGGACGTTGCCGCGTTTGCACGACATTGCAGCGCCACTGCCGGACGCCTTGCACGAGATCGTCGAGCAGGCGCTGGGCGCGGAGGTGGCGCATTCGTTCGGCACGCTGGCCGCCGATGCGGCGCGCGGCGCGGTCAACACGTTCTCTACGACCAGCACAATCAGCACAATCAGCGCGATCACCACGAGCGCGAAGATGCGCGCGTCGGCGCGCTGGTTCAAGGAGAACTGCCATCGCCCGGTGAGCATCGACGAGGCCGCGCAATTCGTGACGATGAGCGAGCGTAATTTCCTGCGCCGCTTCAAGGCCGAATTCGGCCTGACACCTTCCGATTATCTGCTCTACGTGCGCCTGCATATGGCGTGCCGATTGCTCGCCGATACCGTGCTGCCGATCGACACGATCGCGCGGCGTTGTGGCGTCGGCAGCGGCGGCGCGCTGGCCAAGCTGTTCCGCAGGCATTTCGGCGAGACGCCGAGCACTTTTCGCACGCTGCACACTCATCATCGACCGGCCGATGCGTCCGAGCGCGGACAGCCGGATTTTTCGGGTACGACATGACTTCCATTTATTCCGGCCGTCGCCTCCTTCTTGCGTCGACGATCGCGATGACGACTGCGATCACGCTGTCCGGTGCATCGAGCGCGCATGCGCAAATGATCGGCGATACCTTTGCTTCGCCGCTCACGAAGTCGCGCCTGCAAACCACCACGCAGCGCGCCCAGCGACGCGCGCATCATTCGAGCGATCCGTATATGGCGATGATCGAGCAGAGTTCGCCGGATAGCTATTTGCGCGACATTGCCGCGAGCCAGGACCCGCTTTCGGTGGCGTCGCAGGCGCGTCTCGCGAGTTCGGTGCGCACGGGTGCGATCGCGGGCGCGTTGGGTGTATCGGGCGTGGCAGGTGCTTCGGCGATGAGCGGATTGCCTGGCGCTTCGGGAATTGGCGCGTCGGCGTTGCCGTCGATGGCGGCTACGTCGCTTTCGGGCGGCGCATTGGCGGGTGGCGCAGGCGTTCCGGGCATGCAGGGTGCGTCGCCAGGCATGGCGCGCGGCGCGGGCGCTTATGGCTGTCTGCCGTCGCTCGCGACCATCGGCACGTCGAGCGGTAGCACTTGCCGCTGAACGCGCTTCAAGCATCCTCACGCAGCAATACAGCGCACAAAAAAAAGAGGCGGAACGACCAGCCGGTCGTCCCGCCTTAAAGCCGCTCGTTCAAGCAGCGGTGCTGGCCGTATCGCGTCCGATCGTGTAGTAGGTCCAGCCGTGCGCGCGCATCACCGTCGGCTCGTAGAGATTGCGGCCGTCGAAGACCACCGGTTGACTGAGCGCCGCGTTCATCTGCTCGAAATCGGGGCTGCGAAACTCCTTCCACTCGGTCAGGATCACGAGCGCTTCGGCGTGTTGAAGCGCGGCGTCGCGCTCGCGGCAGAAGCGCACGTGCTCGAATTCATCGGGCGTGAGATCCTCGGCCAGCGTGCGGCGCGCTTCGTCGAGCGCGACCGGATCGTAGACGTTCACCGAGGCGCCCGCGCGAATCAGATCGGCGATCAGCACGCGGCTCGTCGCGGCGCGCATGTCGTCGGTATTCGGCTTGAAGGCGAGGCCCCAGATGGCGAAACGGCGCTGCGCGAGCTGGCCGTCGAAGTGACGATGAATCTTGTCGAACAGCACGCTTTTCTGGCGCTCGTTTACGCGTTCGACGGCGGCGAGCACATCGAGCTGCATGTCGTATTCGTTGGCGGTGCGCATCAGCGCGTGCACGTCTTTCGGGAAGCACGAGCCGCCGTAGCCGCAACCGGCGTACAAGAAGCTGTAGCCGATGCGCGGGTCCGAGCCGATGCCGCGACGCACCTGTTCGATATCGGCGCCGACGCGATCGGCGAGATTCGCCAGTTCGTTCACGAACGAAATGCGCGTGGCGAGCATGGCGTTGGCGGCGTACTTGGTGAATTCGGCCGAGCGCACGTCCATGTGCAGCGTGCGCTGATGGTTGCGGTTGAAAGGCGCGTAAAGCTGCTCGACGAGACTCTTCGCGCGCAGACCCGCCACGTCGGGCTCATAGCCGATCACGATGCGGTCGGGGCGCATGAAGTCCTCCACGGCCGCGCCTTCCTTGAGGAACTCGGGGTTCGAAATCACCGCGAATTCGCCTTGCGCGCCGCGCAGCGCGAGCTCTTCGGCCACGACCGCGCGCACCTTGTCGGCGGTGCCGACGGGCACGGTCGATTTGTCGATGATGACCTTGAACGCCGTCATATGGCGGCCGATGTTGCGCGCGGCTTCGAGCACGTATTGCAGATCGGCGGAACCGTCTTCGTCCGGCGGCGTGCCCACGGCGATGAACTGGATGTCGCCGTGCGCCACGGAAGCGGCGATATCGGTCGAGAAACGCAGACGTCCCGCCTCGCGATTGCGCGCGATGATCTCCGCTAGACCCGGTTCATAGATGGGAACGGCGCCGCCGTTCAGCAGGTCGATCTTGCCGGCGTCGACGTCGAGGCAGAGCACCTGATTGCCGAGTTCGGCAAGGCAGGCGCCGGTCACGAGCCCGACATACCCGGTTCCAACGATAGTGACTTTCATGGCTCTGGATGAATGATTCAAGCGATGTGGTTCGGGAATCGATGGCGATGTGCTGACGCATTCGCCACGGGCCTGCTGCATCTTTAGCGCGCGAGCGTGTCGCTGGAGCAAGCTGGCGTGATCGGCCAGGATGTTTTCCGTTTTCGACATCGCATAGGGATCACGAATTGAATCGCGAAGAACGTGTTTTGAAGGCGTAAAAAGCGCGGCGTTTGTGGAGTGAGTAGCCAAAACCGGGGCGTTTTCCGCCGCGCGCCGTTGCAGGGAAGTGCGCTCGCCTAGTCTGTTCGCAAAGCCACCAGAAACGCGAGTGACGTGCTCGCGCCGAACCACCTTACGAACGCGAACTTACCCATGCTGAAGGTCACCAAGGCAGTGTTTCCAGTTGCCGGTCTCGGAACCCGCTTTCTTCCCGCGACGAAGGCCAGCCCCAAGGAAATGCTGCCTGTCGTCGACAAGCCGCTGATCCAGTACGCCGTGGAAGAAGCGATGGCCGCGGGCATCACGGAGATGATCTTCGTGACGGGGCGCAGCAAGCGTGCCATCGAAGATCACTTCGACAAGTCGTATGAAGTCGAGGCCGAACTCGAAGCGCGCGGCAAGGCGAAGCTGCTCGAACTCGTTCGCAGCATCAAACCGAGTCATGTGGACTGCTTTTACGTGCGTCAGCCCGAAGCGCTCGGTCTCGGTCACGCGGTGCTATGCGCGGAAAAACTCGTGGGCGACAATCCGTTCGCCGTCATGCTCGCCGACGACCTGCTTTACGGACAGCCGCCCGTGATGCGCCAGATGATCGACGTGTTCGATCACTATCACAGCTCGGTGATCGGCGTGGAGGAGATTCCGCCGCAGGATACGAAGTCGTACGGCATTGTCGATGGCCGCGAGTGGGGCGAGTCGATCATCAAGATTTCGGGCATCGTCGAAAAGCCCGCGCCGGAAGTCGCGCCGACCAATCTCGGCGTGGTGGGCCGCTATGTGCTCAAGCCGCGCGTGTTCGCGCATCTGCGTGCGCTCAAGCCTGGCGCGGGCGGCGAGTTGCAGCTCACCGACGCGATCGAAGCGCTGCTCGCGGATGAACAGGTGCTGGCCTACAAGTATCGCGGCACGCGTTTCGATTGCGGCAGCAAGCTCGGCTATCTGAAGGCGACGGTGGAATTCGCGTTGCGGCATCCGGAAGTGGCGGCCGAATTCGGCGAGTATCTCGCGGCGCTGCCCGGCATCGCGCAGGCGGCCTGAGTTCCCCGCATGGCCGACACCGCGCCTGTCCTTTTCGTCGAACCCGTTGCGCGAGGTTTTCGCCTCAATGTGCTCGCGAGCGCGATTTCCGCGGTGCGCGAGCGATCGCGTCGGCCTGTGTTCATCGTGACGCGCGAGGACTTCGCGTGCAGCGAGCTCGCGCGCCGTATCGCGCCGACGTGGACCGATGTGCGTTTCGTGGCGTCGCGTCTGAATTTCGACGGCGCGAACACCCGCGTGCTCGGCGACGATGCGGCGCAAGCCTTGCTCGACGCCGCCGAAGAGGTTCTACCCGATGCTCGTTCGAACCAGCAGGCCGATCTCGTTCTGCTGGGCGCCGACGATTATCTCGATGCGCTCGCGATTCGCCTCGACGAACGCAGCGAGCGTTTCGCGCGCACGCGTCGCTTCGTGTTTCTCTACAACAGCGACGACTTCGTGGCGGGCGAACTGAATGGCAGCGCGTCGCCGCATCTCGGCCAGAACGCGATCGAGGCGATCGAAGCGATGGACGCGACGCTGCTCTCGTTCAACGAGCGCTTGCGTGGCGCGCGTATCGGCGAGCGCGCGGTGAAAGTGTTGCCCGATCCGTGGCACGGACAGTTCGCGCCGCCGCAGCGCAAGCTCGCGCGCGAGGCGTTCAAGGTGGGCGAAGACGGCTTGCTGGTGACGGCCGATGTCGATCTGCTGCTCGATACGGGCGATCTGTCGTGGACGCCGCTGATTGCGCGGCTGCTCGAATTGCCGGGTGTGCGCTTCGCCTTGCAGGGCAACGTGTGGGCGCTGCGCAATTCGCCGCTGCGTGAATTGATCGCGAGGCTCGGCGAACGGCTCGTCTATGCGGGCATGGTGCGCGACGTGGAGCAGAACAGCAAGCTCATCGCGGCGACGGATCTGCTGCTGAGCCGTCGACCGGAGCCGCACGGCTCGACACGGCCGGCGCGCTCCAGCATCGCGCGGCGCGTGCGTGCCGAGTCGCTCGGCGCCGCGTTCGACCGCGACGTGATGCGCTGGCTGGTCGACAGCGTGGACGATCTGTTGTCGATATCCGGCGTGGGCATGGCGGTCATGCGCAGTGAACTCGACCGCATCGCGCACGAACGGCTGACACGCGCCTTCGGCCTGCAATTGCGTACGGCGCTGCGCCGCGCGCACTGAGGCTGCCCGATGACGCTTGTGACGAGCTTCGTGTTGAGTTTCGTGATGAACGTTTGAGCTGAAGCGTGCGTTCAGCACGATTGGTCCCGGGAAGGTCCCCCGCCTTTCCGCTTTACCCGCCGTTTCCGCAAGGAACCGGCGGGATTTTTTTTGCGCATCGCTTTTTGTGCATTTGCTTGATTGTCGATTGATTCGCCGCTGACTGCGCTATGGCGTCTACAATCCCGTTTCTATTCCATATATGAAACGGACAATCGCGGATGAATCACTATTGCGGTGCATTCGTCTGCGTAGAAAGTCTGGAATCCGCACCACAAAAGGGTTTAAGGGAAAACCTGTAAACCGCCATCCCATTCCATCGCGCTCGATCAAAAGAGACGATCGGCAACTTTTTTGAGCCTTCACGCCATTGCCGGTGATTTTGTCCACCCCAAGAATTTCACACATCGCCGCAGGCTTTTGAAGCGCGATTCAAGTCGGCTTCTGGGGAGGGAATACGTGTACGTGCGGTACGCCGCGCAAGGCGCAACGGATTACGGCACCGGGCAACAACAATAGCAACACAAACTGATTCTCTCGCACGTAGCAAGCCGGGCACGCTCCACGGTCCGGCATTTCCACAATACATAAGTATCACTAATTAAATGGTTCGGAGATCGGCATGAAGAAAATGGTTGCGGCAGCGTGCCTGGCGAGCGCGTCGGCGCTTGCGTGGGGGCAAAGCAGCGTTTCGCTCTACGGTATCGTCGATACGGGCATCGAGTTCTATAACAACGCGGCGAAAGGCGGCTCGTTCGTCGGTATGCCGACGCTCACGGGCGAAGTGCCGTCGCGCTTCGGTCTGCGCGGCCAGGAAGATCTCGGCGGCGGCTACAAGGCGTTCTTCGTGCTCGAAAACGGTTTCGCGGCCAATAGCGGGGCGCTCAATTACGGCGGCCGTCTGTTCGGGCGTCAGGCGAACCTCGGCATCAGCAGCGACTACGGCACGCTCACGCTCGGCCGCCAGATGAACATGTCGATGTACGTGCTGCTCAACGCCGACGTGATCGGCCCGTCGATCCATTCGATGGCGAGTTTCGACAGCTATCTGCCGAACGCGCGCAGCGACAACGCCGTGGGCTATCTCGGCAAATTCCACGGCGTGACGGTCGGCGGCACCTACAGTTTCGGCCGCGACGCGGCGGGCCCGGCCGGTCCCTCGGCGACCAACTGCGGCGGCCAGCTGGCCGGCGACGCCGTCGCCTGCCGCCAGTACACGATGATGCTCGCCTACGACAACGCGTGGGGCGGCGCGGCGGCATCGTACGACGTGATGTACGGCGGCCCCGGCGCGTCCGCGCCCCTCGTGAGCAGCGCGGATACCGACAAGCGCGTGATCGTCGACGGCTATGTAAAATTCGGCTCCGGCAAGATCGGCGGCGGCTGGATCCGGCGCAACACGGCAGCGTCGGAACACGCGCAATCCGACCTCTTTTTTCTGGGCGCAAACTATTACCTGACGCCCACCGTCGCGTTCGACGCCCAGGCGCTGCGTTACATTCTGCGCGAGCATTCGAGTTCGACGCTGCTGGTTGCGCGCGCGAATTATTTCATTTCGAAGCGCACGACGCTTTATGCTTCGCTCGGATACATGCTGAACAGCGCGCTCGCGGCGAATGCGGTGGCCGCCGCCGGCACGGTTACGACCGGCGCGAACCAGTTCGGCGCGATGATGGGCATTCAGCAGCGGTTCTAACGCGGCGCACGGCGATGCGGGTCGATGCAAGCACGCGGCGCGGCGTAATAGCCGCGCCGCGCAATAACAAGTTTTTCGGAGAGACAAAATGGCGACTGACCTGTTGAGCGGCGCGCTGGCGGACCTGCGCGCCGACGCGGTGGTGACCGGCCATTTTTCGCTCACCGCGCCGTGGGCGTTTGACAAACCCGCGGTGGAGGGCGCCGTGTTCCGCACGGGCTTCGGCGAGCCGTACATCATCAGCGTGGAAGGCATGGCGCCGCTGCGCGTGGAGCCGGGTGACTTCGTGCTGCTGCCGCATGGGCACGCACACGTGCTGGCCTCGGCGGCGGGCGTCGCGCCCGAGCGTTTCGACGACCTCGTCGCGCGTGCAGGCATCCGTCCGAGTTTCGACACGCCGTTGCGCCTGAACGCGGGCGGCGGCGGCGCGGTCTGCGATCTCTACACGGGCATCGTGTTCTATCGCGAGGCCGTGCGCAATCCGCTTTTTTCGGTGTTGCCGCCGCTCATTCACGTGCGCAAGCACGACGCGGCGGTCGGCTCCTGGCTCGCCGATACGCTGATGTCGTTCATCCGCGAATCGATGGCTTGCCAGCCTGGCTGGGCGGTCGCGGCCGCGCGTCTCGCGGATGTGCTGCTCGTGCAGTTGTTGCGCGCGCATCTGGCGTCGGCGATCAGCCATACCGGATGGCTGCGCGGTCTGATGGACCCGCAGATCGGCCGCGCGATTGCGCAACTGCATCGGCACCCGGAGCGCGACTGGACCGTCGAATCGCTCGCGGCCACGGCGGGGATGTCGCGATCGCGTTTCAGCGCGCGCTTCGTCGAACTGGTCGAGGAAACGCCCATCGGCCATCTGACCGCGTATCGCATGTACGTGGCGAGCGGCGCGCTGCGCGACTCGCGGCGGAGGCTCATCGAGATCGCGACCAGCGTCGGCTATGCATCGGAGAAGGCCTTTATTCGCGCGTTCCGGCGCTGGTCGGGCATGGCGCCCAAGCAGTACGCGCGCAGCCTGCGCGATGTCACTTACGTGCCGCATCCGGCGGCCGCGTCGCCGCATTGACGAGGTGTTCGATCAAATAGTACGGATGCCGAACTATTCGGCGCTTCCGTGATTGTGTCGAATCACGGCGCGGGCGCCGGCATGAACTTGAACGACGGCGTAGCGACGAATTTGTCGGCGGTCTCGCCCGAGAACATCTGGCCGGAATCGATCGTGAGTTTCAGGACCGGCGCGCCGGGCTTGAGGTCGAGTTTGCGCAGCGAGACCCAGAACGTGTCGGGGCGCGTGGCCGAATCGAAGTAATAGACGAGATCGGTCTGATCGGCCACCGTGCGCCAGATCGTCGAGGAAAGATTGGGCGTTTCGGGCGTGCGGATGCCGAGCGGCACGCTCACAGAACGCATCACGCTCATCACGCTCGCGACCTGCTGATACGCGCCGTTCTGCTGCGGCACGCCCGCCATGTAGTTCGGATCGGGGCTCTTGGGAATCGCGTCGAGCAGGAACGAGGCGCGCACGAAACGGTCGGCGGCGCGGTTCGTGCCGGGCAGGAAGCTCAGGCCGCCGACGCTTTTCCAGTAAGTGTCGAGCGCGAGCTGTTCGCTGTAGATCGGCGAGTTCGTCATGATCTTGTAGGGCTTGCCGTGATGGATCACGAGCTTGCCGTCGAGATATTCGAGGATCGCCGAGTCGCCGCTCGCGTCGGAGAGCGAGAGGTGGATCGAGATCGGTTTGCCGCCGGGCAGCGGCGGCGCGATGATCTGGAACGGCTCCTTGCCGAGCGCGTCGACGGCCTCGCTTACGGTGGCGTAGCGGTCGAGCACGTATTGCGCCCACAGGCTGATCGCCATCGGCGGGCGCCCTGAGTCCGGCTTGCCGTAATCGGTCTCCGCGAGATAGAGCGCGTTGGCCACCAGGCCGCGCTCGTTCATGCCGTCCACGCTGCCGATGTCGTAACCCGAGACGATCACGCTGCCGTATTTCGAGCGCCAGTGCGGCGATTTCGGGCCCGCTTCGCCGGTGCGTTCGATGCCCGCCGGGAACACCCAGAGATTCGAGCGCATGTCTTCGGACCAGTCCATCGTGCGGCCTGTGATAACGAGGCCGCTGTCGCCGACGTAGAGCGCGCGCGTGCAGGCTTCGGCGAGCGGCGAGAGCGCGAAGGCCGTGCAGGCGAGCGTGGCGGCGGCCGCGAGCGCGGCGACGGGGCTCAGGGCGCGGCGTGTGAGGCGGGATCGAACGGAAAGCGACGACGCAGGCGAGGCGGAAGTGCTCGACGTGAAACGGGACATGGTTGCGCGCTCCAGAAGCGTGACGTACCCGGGACGGAAACTGGGAGAACGCCTGGATCATGCCACGGGAATGCGATGCCGCGCGTCGTGCGTGGCCGGATACTTGAGAGCGGGGGGAATGCACAGAAATGCGCAGAAATGCGCGGATAGCGTGTTCGCCGACGAAGCGGGCCGTGCGTCGGCCGCCCGCTTCGCTTTTACTTCGCGCGGCTGCGCGTGGTCTTCTTCGCGGCGCTCGCGCGCGGCGCTTCCTTCGCCACCGGCGCGTGGCCGCCGTTGAGATCCTCGATCCACGACAGCGCGTCGGCATAGGCGAGGAACTGGCGCAGATAGCCGGGCGAAAGCTCGCGCATCAACAGCAGCGCGCGATGCACGAGGCTGCTCGAATTCAGCGGGCCTGCGTTCTTCGGCACCTGATCGAGCGACTGCTGAACCTGCTGGTCGGCGCTGAGTTTCGACCAGACGTCGCGGAAGTAGTCGAGCAGATCGGCGGGCGGTCCGTTGCGGGCGTCGCGCGAGGCGTCCGCCGCGAGCGTCGCGAATGCGCGCTGCGGATCGTCTTTAGCGGACACCTCATCATCGGCGCGGGCGGCATGCGTTGCTGCCGCTTGCTCGATTCTCGCTGCGTAATCGGCGATCAGCGTATCGATGCGCGCGTCGAGCACGAGACGCGCCGCGCCGTCATGCGCGCTCGCGCGTTGCTCCAGCGCGTCGATCAGCGCGTAGCGCACGCTGTCGAGCCGATCCGCGCCTTGCTCGCGCCATGCATCGAGCGTCGCGCGCGCGGACGTCGACGTTGATGCCACGGCGGATGCCGCGATCGGCGTATCGTCACTCATGAGCATGCGCTGCGGGCACAGCCGAGGTCGGACGCGGCACGGCCGCGATTTCCACGCGGCGGTTCTTCGCGCGGCCGCTTTCATCGGCGTTCGAACTGACGGGCTGCTCGGAACCGAACGCCGCCGCGAACACCGAACGCGCGGGCACGCCCGCGTCGATGAACGCGCGCGTCACCGTCAAGGCGCGCTCGGCGGACAGCTCCCAGTTGTCCGCGAAACGGCGATTGCCCGCGTGCACCTGCTGGTCGTCGGCGAAACCGCTGACCATCAGGATCTGGTCGCGGTCGCGCAGATACGCGGCGAGCGGCCCGGCGAGACTCTTGAGCAACTCGCGGCCCTCGGGCTGCAATTGATCGGAGTTCAGCGCGAACAGCACGTTGCCGCTGATGCCGATGCGCCCGTTCACGAGCGTCACGCGTCCGGCCGCGAGCGGTCCGGCGAGCGCCTGTTCAAGCGTCTTGCGGCGCTGCGTTTCGATCTGCCGCTGCTTGACCTCGCTCGCGAGCTTCGACGACGCTTCGAGCTGCATGCCGATCACGCCGACGAGGATCAGCACGAACGCGCCCAGCAGCGCCGCCATCAGGTCGCCGAACGCGGCCCAGACCGGCGCGGTCGGCTCCGCGCCGCCGTCGATCTCGTCGTTCATGCGGCTTCAGCTCCCGCCTGAATGCTCAGGCGTTGCAGGTTCTCGACGATCTGCTTCTGCGACAGCAGGCTCAGATCGATCACTTCCTTCGCCTGCGCGACGTAGTAGGCGAGCTGGTCGTCGCTGCGCGCGAGCGACTTGTCGAGCGCGGTTTCGATGCGCTGCAGTTGCGTCATCAGCTTGTCGTTCGACTCGCCGAAGTGCTGCACGGCCTGACCGAATGCATCGCCGAGGCTCGCCATTTCGACGGCGCTCCCCGTGACCTGGGCGGCCGCGCCTTCGAGCGTCTGCGCGCCGGTTTCGACCTGCTGATCGAAGCGCGCGCCCACGCGTTCCATGAGGCCCGACGAGGTCTGCACGAGCGCGTCGATCGCCGTGCGCTGCTCGGTGCTTGCGTGATTCACGGCGTCGAGCAGCGTGGTGACGGTCGCGAGCAGACGGCCGCGCTCTTCGAGCATCGCGGTGTCCTGAACCATGCTCTCGGAGAGCTTCTGGCGCAGTTCGGCGACGACTTCGGCGGCCACGCGCGGGGCTTCCGAAGCCGCTTCGACGAGGCGCGAGATTTCGGCGATGGTGCCGTTGGCATGCGCTTCGGTTTGCGTGGCGATGTCGGTCGCGGTTTGCGCGAGCGCGTCGCAGATCGCCTGCTGGCGTTCCGTGGCGTGCGTGCTGGCGCGCTCCCAGGCGGCGGCGTTCGCGTCGACGAGGCGTGCGATTTCAGCGAGCGTGCCGTTGGCATGCGATTCGGTTTGCGTGGCGATATCGTTTGCGGTTTTAGCAAGCGCGTCGCAAATGAATTGCTGACGTTCAGCGGCTTGCGTGCTCGCAGCTTGCCATGCGTTTGCGTTCGCTTCGGCAGTGCGTGCGATCTCCGCAATCGTACCGCTTGCGTGCGATTCGGTTTGCGTGGCGATATCGTTTGCAGTTTTCGCAAGCGCATCGCAAATGAATTGCTGACGTTCAGCGGCTTGCGTGCTCGCGGCTTGCCATGCGTTTGCATTCGCTTCGGCAGCGCGTGCGATTTCAGCGATCGTGCCGCTTGCGTGCGATTCGGTTTGCGTGGCGATATCGTTTGCGGTTTTCGCAAGCGCATCGCAAATGAATTGCTGACGTTCAGCGGCTTGCGTGCTCGCGGCTTGCCATGCGTTTGCATTCGCTTCGGCAGCGCGTGCGATTTCAGCAATCGTGCCGCTTGCATGCGATTCCGTTTGCGCAGCGATATCGTTCGCGGTTTTCGCGAGCGCATCGCAAATGAATTGCTGACGCTCAGCCGCTTGCGTACTCGCCGTCTGCCACGCTTGCGACGCGGCCTGCGCCGTGCGCGTGATTTCGGCGATCGTGCTGTTCGTATGCGCTTCGGCGTGCGCGGCGATATCGCCTGCGGTCTTCGCGAGCGCGTCGTATACGGCTTGCTGCTTTTCCGCCGCCTGCGTGCTCGCGGTCTGCCACGCAGCGGAAGCCGACTCGGCCGCGCGCGCGATCTCGGCGATCGCGCCGCTCGCGTGCGTGCCCGTCTGCGCGGCGATCGCGTTCGCGGTCTGTTCGAGCGTCGCGCAGATGGCCTGTTGATGCTGCGTCGCCTGCGCGCTGGCCGTTTGCCATTCGTCGCGCAGCGTTGCGCCCATCGCGCCGAGCGTGTCGGTCCACGCCGCGAGACGCGTTTCGTCGCGCGCGACCAGTTGCGTTTGCAGGTCGGCGTGCGCCTCGTTGACCGCGCGCAGCAGCGCCGACGCGTGCTGCTCGAAAGTCGCCGCCGCCTGCGTGAGCGCCTGCTGGTTGTCGCCCGCGAGCTTTTCGCCCGCGCGCTCCTGACGCGCAAGCGCATCGTGCCAGGCCTGCGAGACTTCGGCGTTCGCGCTGGCGTGGCGCGTCGTCACGTCTTGCAGCAGGCTCGCGGAACGTGCTTCGAAGCTCGCGTTGAAGCGTTCGAGCGCGTCGTGCAGATCGCGCGCGAGCGCTTCGCCCGAGCGGCGTTGTTCGGCGAGCGCGTCGGTCCAGATGCCGGCGACGCGCGCGGTGTTCGCTTCGAAGCCCGCCGTGAGTCCGTCGAGCTGGCGTTCGACCGCCTGCGTGAGCGTGCCGTGCAGGGCGGCGCTTTCGCGCGCGAGGCCGGCCATCGTCGCTTCGACGACCGGC
>NZ_JAAGPN010000075.1:0-35934 GCF_017104805.1 Paraburkholderia sp. Ac-20347
AGCGCGGGCGGCAGGCCGTCGATCGCCAGCGGCTCGCGCTGCGACAGGCGCGCGAGCAGCGAATGGCGCGGCGCGCGCGCATCGGCGGCCGGGCTTTGGGGAGCGCGGATAGGCTCGTTCATCGGGTCGCCCGGTTCGCGGTGGCGATGACGGTTCGGGTCGAAGTCTTCATACGATGCCTCAATATTCCGAGTATGGCCTGACAGGCGTCGGCGGGTAAGGCACCGGGCCATGCTGCGGCGAGAAGAAATAGCGCAGGTACACCAGGCCCACGTTCGGCGCGTAGTCGCGCGAGCGGTCCAGACGCATGCGGCCGCCCACCACGAAGTGCGGCGTCACGCGGTATTCGAGCGCCGCTTCCGCCGTGTAGCTGAAGCCGCCGCCCGAGCCGCCGCCGAAGAACGGATCGCCCGCGAGCGCCTGCAGATCGGGGCGCGTCGGGAAATAGGGCGAGCGGTCTTCGTTGGTGAACGACACGCCCACCGAGCCGTCGATTTCCCACGAAAGCTTGCCCCAGCGTCCGGTCCAGTCGAGCGGCAGGCTGAACGACAGATAGCTCTGCGGACTGTAATAACCGCCGTTGCCGAAGGTGTAGAAGTGCTCGTTCTTCGAATACTTCCAGTAGTTGATCGTCAGGCCGCTCGACACCGACTGGTCGGGCCGCTTCCAGACCGTCCAGTCGTAGCCGCTGCGCACCTTGAATTCCTGGTTGGTCGGCACGTTGGTGCCGGTCAGCAGGCCGAAGCCGAGGCTCGTGAACAGCGTGCCCGGCCCGAAGTCGTGCGCGCCGCGCACGGTCAGGCCGTTGCGCACCACGCCGCCCCAGGTTTCGCCGGTGATCGGATCGCGTCCGCCCGCATACGACACGAGGCTGCTCGTCATGGCGCGCCGCGAGAGGTCGACCGTCACCGACGCATGCTGGAAGTCGTAGCGATACAGCAGGCCGCCCAGCACGCTCGAGATCGGGAAGCCGATCGGCGTGCTGCCGATGTCGGCGCGCCAGCTCGTATTCGCGCCGCTGAATTCGTAGCCCGCCGCGAGCGCCACGCCGGTGGCGGTCTCGTTGATGGCGGGTACGTTCGCGTTGCTGAGCGCGGGCGACTTGCCGTAGTCGTACACGCCTTCGCTGCCCGCGGGCAGCGTGCCCGCGTTCAGATAGACCGTGTCGGCGTGGAAGAAGTAGTGGCCCGAATAGCCGTCCGGAATCCGCACGTAGAGCGGCACTTCCGTGGCGTGCAGCTCCGAGATGCCCGGATCGCCCGACAGATTCGACTGATACCACTCGGTCGCGATCTGCCCCTGGCGGCGGTCGTCGAGACCTTGCAGCGCCCGCGCGCCCGAGGTCAAACCGTCCGGACCGGCCTGCTCGCCCTCGGCCTGTTCCTGCACGAGCGAGCTGCGATAGAGGCTGGCGGCGTCGTTGTAATCGCCGCGCGACTGCGCCACGCGGCCCGCCTGGATCGTCACGTCCGAGCGGTCCGGATAACGCTCGCGCAGCGGATCGATCACGTCCTGCGCCTCCTGATTGCGCCCTTGCGCCGTGAAGCGCCGCGCGATCGCGAGGCGCGTGTCCACGTCGTCCTCGGGCGTGTCGGCGAGCACGTCGCGCACCAGTTGCGTGGCTTCGCGGTCGCGGCCCATGCGCTCGTACAGACGCGCCACGGTCAGACGCGCGTCGGCGTCGTTCGGATTGGCCGCGAGCACCTTTTGCGCCGCCGCCAGCGCGCCCTTGTAGTCGCCCTTCGCTTCGAGCAGATCGGCTTCTTCGAGCAGCCAGCGGCGATTCGACTTCAGGCGCGACGGCACTGCGTCGAGCGTGCGCTGCGCGCTGCGGAAGTCGCCGTTGTCGATCTGACGGTCGGTCGCGCGCACGGCCAGACGCAGTTCCTGGTCGTCCAGATCGGCGCGCTGTTCGTCGGTCAGGCCCGGCTGCGCGCGCGTGGCGTCGATCCATTTCGACCAGTCATCGTCGCGATTGGCGGCGCCCAGCAGTTCGCCGTAGCGCACGCGCGCGCCGTTCGCGCCGTCGTCGGACGGATGCGCGGCGAGCCAGTCCTGCACGAGCTTGAGCCCCTTGTCGGTTTCGCCGAGCGCGATCCACTCGCGGCCCACCGAGGCGAGCATCTGCGGATCGTTGGCCGCATTGGCGTCCGCGGCGGCCGAGTCGAGCAGCGCGCGGGCCTCGTCTTCCTTGCCTTGCGCGATCAGCTGGCGGGCCTGCGCGAGCTTCTTCTGCGCGGCGAGATTGCCCATCAGCTCGCGCATGCCGTCGCTGCGATCGGCGGCCGGCACGGCGTCGAGCTGCGCGGCGGCGGCGTCGATGTCGTCGACGGAATTCAGATACAGCGCCGTCGCGTAACGCATGTCGGGCGCCTGCGAGGCTTTCAGGCCGTCCTCCATCACTTGACGGCCGAGCGCGGGCAGATTCAGGTCGCGATACTGGCGCGCGAGCGTGAAGCGCGTCCAGGCGTCGTCGGGCGTGAGGCGCACGGCGTCTTCGAGCTTGGCGATGGCCGGGCTCTTGCGGTTTTCGGCGAGCAGCTGGTCGGCCTGGATCGCCAGCAGTTCGGCGTGCAGACGTTTCAGTTCCGCTTCGGAGCCCGACAGGCGCGGCGCCGTCGCGGTGATCAGCGGACCGATTTCGTTGTCGCGATGCGTTTCGCGCAGCACGGTGACGAGGCTGCGCAGCGCGTCGAGATCAGGCTCCTTCGCCGTCACGAGCGGACGCAGCACGGCTTCGGCCTCGCTCCACTTCTTCTGCGCCATCAGCGAATCGGCGAGCAGGCGCGTGGCCGTGGCGTTGCCCGGATCGAGCTTGAGCGCCTCGCGCGCGAGCGCTTCGCCCTGCTCGGGCTTGCCTTGCGCGTTGGCGTCGCGGGCGCGGCCGATGGTGCCCCAGATGGCCGCCGTGTGTTCGAGACTGCGCCACTTGCCGGCGTTGTCCGGGTCGAGCTTGATGGCGCGCGCGAACAGGGCGCGCGCTTCGTCCTGACGGCCTTCGCGCAGACGCACGAGGCCGAGCGCGCCGATCGTCTCGCCGTCGTTCGGGCTCGCGCGCTGGGCGGTTTGCAGCGACGCTTCGGCATCCTTGAGATCGCCGCGCGCCAGTTGCGCGAGACCCTGGTTGCGCGCGCGCGCGCCGGGGCCGGCCACGCGCACGCGCGACGTACCCGATGACGCCGACGAGCGCGCCGAACCTGATGAGGCGTTGCCGCTCGACGCCACGTTGTAGGGCTTGCCGTTCGCCGCCGCTGCATTGGCCTGCGCGGCGGCCTTCGGCCCGAGCTTCTTCGCGAGATCGGCGACGGTTTGCTGCGCGTCGGTGTCGTCGGGGACTTCCTGCAGATAGCGCAGATACCAGACGTAATAGGCCGGATCGTCGCGTCCTGCGCTGCCGAGCGCGCGTCGCCAGCGCTCCAGCGCGTCGGCGCGATTGCCGTCCTGACGCTGATATACGGTGTACAGCAGATTCAGTCCTTCCATGCGCGTGCTGGCGCGGTCGGTCAGCATGTCGCCGAGAATCAGCGCGGCGTCCGTATCGTTCGGATTGCGCTTCAGACGCGCGCGCAATTCGTCGATGACCTGCACGCGGCCCGCGTCCGTGCCCGCGACGATGCGGTAATAGTCGCGCGCGAGGTCGCCGCGCGGCGCGCCGTTCGGGAACAGCTTCTTCATGCGCGCGGCGGCTTCGTCGGACTTGCCGGCGCTGGAAAGCAGGCGGATCTGCGCGAGTTCGTTCTTGTCGCTGGTGGCGACGCGGAAGGCGTCGGACAGCTCCTGGGTCGCGGGCGCGTTCGGCGCGACTTTCTTCAGTTGCGCGAGCAGCTTGGCGGCTTCGGCCGTGTGGTTCGAGCGCAGTTCGATCTCGCCCATCAGCGCGAGCGAGTCGGGCTGCTGCGGATCGAACAGCAGCGCTTTCTGCACGAGACCGCGCGCCACATCGGGACGGTTCTTCGCCATCCACATGCGCGCCGCCGAGAGCAGTTGCGCGGCCTGAGCGGCGGGCGCGGCGGCGTTCGCGGCGGGCTGGCGCGTGTTCTGGGCGTTTTGCACGATCGGCGCGCTCTGGCCATTTTGCGCGCGCACGGCCAGCGGCGACGCGGCGATCAGCAGCGCGAGCATCGAGGCGATGCGGGCCGACAGCCGCGGCGCGAGCCGACGCGCGCGCGAGCCGGTGCCGACGTGCGGCGCTTTCGCGAGGGCGCTCATCGCGCTGCCGGGCATTGAGCCGTCCATGCGGGGATCACGCGGCCTTGCGCATCGAAGTGATAAAGGCTTTGCAGATAGCCGAGGCCGAACAGCATCAGCACGCTGCTGTAATACCCGGGCGGCGATTTTTGCGCGAGCGTGCGGCTGCGTTCGACCTGCGCGTCGGACAGATCGGTGCGGCCGAGTGCCGACAGATACGGCGCGACCGCCGCCGAAAAGCCGCCGTTGCCCTCGTTCGGGCCGGGCTCGCCGGTCTGCGTGTTGACGCGCTCGGGCGGAAAGCCGTGCGCGGCCACGAAGGCCGAGAGCGGCGCGAAGGTCGCGAGCGTCGCGCTGCGCGTCGGGTCGTCGTAAGCGAGCATGCCCGCCCACAGATAGACGCGGATCGCGTTATAGGCGCTTTCGGCGTGCGTTGGTTCGTCGGGGCCGAAATCGCCCTTGTTGCCCCGCGCGCGGTAGACGACCCAGTCGGGCGAAAAACCTTTCGGCGCGGTGCCGTTGACGAGCTTCGCCGAGCTGCCGAGCAGCGACTTCCACTCGGGACGTTCCTTCTCGGGCATCGCGAGCGTGAAGCGGCGCATGACCTGCAGCGGCACGTAGCTCGGATTCAGACGCCACGTGGTCTTGTCGAGCGTGAAGCCCACCGGACCGGGCAGCACCGTGCGGCCGAGGCCGGGCAGCGTGGCCGTCTCGCGGCGCAGGATGTTGCGCGCCATCACCGTGCCGATCGCCGTGTAGCGGCGCACGTTCCAGAGGCGGCCGGCTTCGAGCAGCGAGTAGGCGATCCAGATATCGGCGTCGCTGGCGGAGTTGGTGTCGATCACGCCCCACGTGCCGGTTTGCGTCTGCGTAGCGGGGCTGGACGACGCCGCCGACGCCGCCGACGCCACGACCGGCGCGCCGTTTTCGTCGATGTCGGTGCGCCCCCAGATCCACGCGGGCAGATGCGCCGCGAGATCGCCCTGGGCGAGATTGTTCTCGGTCCACGCGAGGATCTTGTCGAAGGACGCGCGGTCGTTCGCGACGAGCGCGAAGAAGAGCGCGTACGACTGGCCTTCGGAGACCGTCACCTGGCGCGGCGAACTGGCGTCGATCACGCGTCCGTCGGCGGACAGCAGCGCGCTCTTGAACGCGGTCCAGTCGGACCACGCGCAGGCAGGCGCTTGCGGCGCGGCAACCGACGCCGTCTTTGCGGCAGGCGTCTTCGCGTTCGCAGCGAGCGCGGACGTGGGCGCGCCGAGCAGCAGCGGCGCGAGCGCGCAGGCGCTGGCCGCGAGCCAGCGCGTGAGGCAGGGCTTGGCCCTCAACCCGGTCGGCACGTTCAGTCTCCGGTGCGGCGGGCAGCCATGCGTCCGAGCGCCCAGAACACCGTCAGCGCGACGATCAGGCCCGCGAGAATCCCGGCCACGGCCATCAGCGACGGGTAGCGCGAGATATGCACCCAGGCGCGCGCGTACCAGGGCAGATCGCCGACGAAATAACGCTCGCCCACGCGCAGCCCTTCGACTTCGTTCTGGCGCACCACGGTCAGGTCGCCGTGGATCGCCGCGACCTTGCCGCTGTCTTCCAGCGCGTCGAGCACGTCGCCGAGCTGCGCCGACGAGGTGCTGGAGAGCGCCACCACGCTGCGTCCCGATTTGAGCGGCGACTCGAAGCCGATCAGCGCCGCCATCGGACCGCCGAGCGAGACGATCGAGCGGCCCGCGGGCCTCGGCTCGTCGTCGTCCTCGGTGCCGCCGAGCCAGCCCGGCCAGCCGCTCTTCTGGTCGCGCGTCGTCACTTCGGTCTTGCCGCGCTCGATCAGCAGCGGCAGATCCTTGCCCCATTTCGCGAGCAGATCGGCGCCCGAGCCCGAACCGATCACGAGCAGGTCGTCGCCGCTCACGCTGTCGATCTTGCTGGCGGGCACGAGCGTCGCGCGCAGCGCGGGCAGGCCGGTCCACTGGCCCATGTGGCCGAGCATCGTCAGCACGGCTTCCTGGTCCTGCGCGTTCGGCGTGTCGGGAATCACGATGGCCGTCTGCGCGAGGTCCGCCATGCGCGTGAACGGATAGCCGCTGTTGGCGAAGAAGGCGAGATTCGGCAGCGCCGTGTAGTGCGCGAAGCCGCTGAAGTCGATCACCGAATCCGGGTCGATGGCGGCGCGCGCCACGTCGGCGGCGGTCGAGGTGCACAGGCCGGTCTTCTGCGAATCGATATGGAACTGGAACTGGAACTGGTTGTTCGAGCCCACGCGGAAGGCCGGGATTTCGATGTTGCTGTTGGCGCGCGCGTCGGTGCCCGAGAGCAGCGGCACGCTGATGCGCGTTTCGTCGGAGGCGCGCGTGACGGGCTTCAGACGCTGCGAGCGCACGAGCTGATCGTTGATGCTGACGTTGAGGATCGAATCGTTCCACGTCGACGGCGCCGTGTAGCGATAGCGGATGTCGAGCGGCACATTGGTGCGCGCCCACGCGTACAGGTCGGCGGGCACGCGCATGTTCACGCGGATCGCGGGCGGGTTGTAGCCCGACACCTGCAACTGCTGAGGATCGCTGACCAGCTCGCGCATCAGCACGGGGCGGTCGGTCGGCACCCAGTTCGGCGCGTCGTAGGGCTTGCGCGCCGGACCCAGATCGACCGACTGCACGATCACGCTGCTGCCCGCCATGCCGGCCTGGCCGAGCACGAGGGCGTCGGCGGCCTTCTCCAGTTCCTCGGGCGTGCGGCCCGCGAGCACCAGCAGCTTGCGGCCGGATTGCGGATCGGCGGCCGGGTTGCTCATCACGCTGATCGTCGGGCCTTTGATTTCGGGCAGCGAGATGCCTTCCGGCACCTGACCCGGCAGCGCGAGCACGACGGCGTTGGCGTCGGCGGGCGCCGTGCGCGTGACCGGGAAGCGTGCGCCGCGATAGCTCGCGAGTGCGCCGAGCCACGACGACACCACGCCGGCCGCATGCAGCGTCGGTACGCCCGCGTTGGCGGCGAGCACGAACGGCACGCGCAGCAGGCGGTTGTCGTGACGGTCGAAGAACGGCACCGGCAGCAGCGCGAGGCTGTTGGGCAGATTGATGCCCGCGGTGTTCAGCGTGAGCGTGGTCTGCGGCGCGACGTCGGTCCACAGCGTCGTGTGATACGGGTCTTCGCAATGATCGAGCGTGTAGTGCGCGATCATCTGCACGCTGATGCGGTTGTAGTCGGTGAACAGACGCGGATCGAGATTGATCTCGCTCGTCACGAGCTGGCCGGCGCTTTCCTTCACGAGCGGAATCGTCGCGACCACTTCGCCGTTGACGAAGACTTTCAGATGCGAAAGCGGATAGATCAGCGACGGCGAGTACGTATACATGAGGCGCAGCTTCGCGCTCGTCACGACTTCGTCGGTGCGCACGTCGACGTTCATGTAGCCGGTCGGATCGAGGCCGCGCAACTCCATCGGCCCGTACACGCCCATGTCGCGCAGCGAAAACACATGCGTGCGCGGCGGGCCGAGCGGCGCCGGATTGGCGTTGTCGTTGGGCATCGCGACGGTGCCGGGCGCGGTCTGGATCACGGCGGGACCGGCGCCTTGCGCCGACGTTGCCGAGATGGCTGCCAGGTTCGTTGCATTCGCAGCGGACGCCGGCGCGCTGCCGGGCGTCTGGGCATTGGGCGTGCCTGGCGCGGTGGTTTTGCCGGCGGCGGTCGCGGGGGCGGGCTTGTCGGCTGCGAGCAAACTCGATCCCACCAACAGCCCGGCGATCAACGCACCCAGGCGGACATGAACGGAAACTCGCATCGCAAACGGCCCTTTGTCTTATTCGCGACGACTGCCCCGAATTCGCACAGTCAGCCGTCTAGTGATGTTGGCGGTCTCGCAATACCCGCCTGATCCGGGAACAGCGCCAACGCTTTATTTTGAGATTCGTCGGAGTTTATCCGACTCTGCTCAATAGCGACATGGGATTGAGCACTGTTTATCCAGGTTGAATTGTTAAACAACGTCATTGCGTCCCGAATAGTCGTTTTCGCGCAACGCGAATTGACTAATGCGATTTAAGCGATACCGGTATTCCCTGGTATCGAAGTCGTTGGACGGCATAGTGCGCTGCGCTTATTCATCGCGAATCGGAGAAAAAAGCGCGCGCCAATCCGCGGCAATGTGAGTGGGTATTCGTATGCCGAATGCGCCAATCCGGCCACTGCATACAGCATGCCAAACGATTGCGCGGTGGTTTTGTGTGAGCTTCGCGGCTGGCGGAGTGACGAGGCGGCTCGATCTCGAACAGTACATGAGCGCCGCGAGAGGCGACTGGCGAGTGAGCATAGGCGGTCAGACGAAACACGGCTCAAAAACGCGCAAACGATTGCGTACATTGGTACGGGCGGGCGTGGCGGAGGGGCGGTCTTGAGCTGTTTTCGTCCTTGTCCGCGTCGCCATGTCGCCAGGCGGCCACGCGGTGTTCATCCATCGCTTACTGGAAACCAATGGCGTCGACGCGGACCCGATCGAGGAACTGCATCGCACACTTCGCGAGTCGATCAGTTCGAGTTTGCAATCCGCGTTTCGCTCGTGTGCAGCTTTAATTGATTAGCGATCCTGATTGCGTGATGGGGAAGGACGATCCGCTCGATTTCGCAAAACCAACTATCGAATTCGACTAACCGCAATTCATGCTTCGGCTGCATCGCATTTGCGTGAATACGAAAAAAGAATGCGCGCAGGGCGGCGATGAAATTGGCAAATGCATTCTGCCGAATCGCGCATTCCATGGTTCATTCCTTCGTCAATACGCAATACGCCACGCGCAAAAAAAAGCGCCAAGGTCTGAGAAAACCTTGGCGCCTGTTTTCAGTTGTCTCTAATCCGTCGATTAATCGACCGGTTTGATCAGCCCCGCGATGGATTCGCGCGCGCGCGCGGCGACATCGTTCATATCCGGCATTTGCCGATAGCTGATCGCGGCAATCAAATGCGTGCCGATCACGGCGCCGAACAGCATGTCGGCCATACGATCGACATTCACGGGCGCGATACGTCCGCGTTCGATCAGCAATGCGAGCCGCGATTCGAGAAACTGCTTGCTGCGATGAATGCCCTGATCGTAATAGTGCTGGCGAATCTCGGGAAAGGCATTCGATTCCGCAATCACCAGACGGCTCACGGTCACATGCCGTTCGCTCAGCACGTAATGGGCCATTTCGGCGAGCGCGGCTTCGAGCACGGCTTGCGGCGAGAGCGCGTCGTCGACTTCGTGCTGCACGTCGGGGAACGACTCGGCGTCGGCTACCAGCGCGCGGAACAGTTCTTCCTTGGTGGGGAAGAGTTCATAGATCGTGCGCTTCGAGGTTTCGCACACGCGCGCGATATCGGCCATGCTGGTCGCGGCGTAACCGGACAGCTTGAACAGGCCTTCGGCCGCCTTGAGTATCTGCTCGCGGCGCGCTTCGCGCGTGATCGTTACCGGCCTGCCCCGGCCGCGTGCGACGGGGGGAGCTTCGGCGGGCATAGTGGTATCGGTATCCAATGGGCACCTTGATGATAGAACGAAGTTCTCCGCACGCTTCGTACTGCACAGCGAATCATGCGCGTGCACCAGGACGATGCGCAATGCGCGGTCGGTCCAAGGTTGCAAACCTGAAGCAATTGGAGAACGAACGCGTGAATACTATCAAAGATGCTGCATTGAACGGATGAAAACGTCTTGCAATTCCTTGCGAAAGATATCGTAAGGATAAATGGGCGCATGACGTCAATTCATCTTCGGCAAATAGCGCCATTCGCGTGGGCTAAACGAAGGCGAATCCGGATTTAATCCGTCGAGAAAGCCGCAAAAAACACCGAATCGCAACGATTCGCCACAACGCGATGATGAATCGGCAATTATTGCGGCTTAGCGTCGCGTGCGGTCTGGTAAGCGTTCAATCGGAACGCAGGCATGGAAAATTTACCGGCGCAGTTGACGATATCCAGCACGCCGCGCAGGTAAAACCCGCGCCGTCGCACGACGGCATCTCGTTGCGCGCGAACCTGCGTGCCTCGCGACGACTGCGCTAAGCTTGCCGCGTCCACCTGATTGCACACTGCACATCACTGCACGATTCCGAGGAGCGCAGGAATGAACGAGCAAACCTGGCAAGCCGTCGACGACTGGTTCACCGAACGCCTGATCGGCGCTGACGACGCCCTCGACCACGCACTCGCCGCGAGCGAGAAAGCGGGCCTGCGGTCCATCAACGTCGCGCCGAATCAGGGCAAGTTTCTGCATCTGCTCGCGCGTATCCAGGGCGCGAAACGCATTCTCGAAATCGGCACGCTGGGCGGCTATAGCGCGATCTGGCTCGGGCGTGCGCTGCCGCCCGGCGGTCAGCTCGTGTCGCTCGAATACAGCCCGGAAAACGCGGCCGTTGCGCGTGCGAACATCGCGCATGCGGATCTCGCGGACCGCGTGACGGTGGTCACGGGTCTCGCGCTCGACTCGCTCGACGCGATGCTGGCGGAGCACACGGAGCCGTTCGATTTCGTCTTTATCGACGCGGACAAAAGCAATAACGCGAACTATCTCGACCGCGTGCTGAAACTCTCGCGTCCGGGCACGGTGATCGTCGCCGATAACGTGGTGCGCCGCGGCCGCATCGCCGACGCCGACGATCACGACGCCGACGTCACGGGCTTGCGCGACTACTTCGACGAGGTGAGCGCCGACAAGCGGCTCGACACCACGGCCGTGCAGACGGTCGGCAGCAAAGGTTGGGACGGCTTCGCGATCACGATCGTCGGCGCCTGACGAAACGCGCGCGCAAACCAGAACGCGCAAACCAGAACGCGCCATAAAAAAACGCCGGGCTGCCTCCGCAGCACCGGCGTTTTTCATGCCTGGGCGAACATCGCCCGCGCGGTCTTAGAAGTCCGTCGTCATCGAGAACAGCACCGTGCGCGGCGCGCCCATCGTCAGATAGCCGCCGGTCGTCGAGCTCCAGTACGCCTTGTTCGTCAGGTTGTAGACGTCGGCGCGGAAGGTGGTCGGACGGCCGAACACGCTGGTCTTGTAGCGCGCGCCGAGATCCACCGTGTCCCACGCCTTGATCGACAGCGTGTTGGTCGCGTTCAGATACTGCGGACCCGTGTGCGTGTAGCGCGCCGAGAACGTCAGCCCCTGCACCCACGGCAGATCGTATTCCGCGCCCAGGTTGAACATGAAGCTCGGCACGCCGATCGGACGATTGCCGTCGTTGGTGCCCGTGTCGAGCTGCACCGCGTTGATGTAGGTCGCGCCCGCCATCAGACGCACGCCCTTGTAGACTTCGCCGAACACCGAGGCTTCCACGCCGCGATGACGCTCGTTGCCGTCGGCGACGAAATAGCCGGACGCGTTGGTGTAGGTCTGCGGCTTTTCGAGCTGATACAGCGCCAGTTGCGCGCCGAACTTGCCGCTGTCGTACTTCGCGCCCACTTCATATTGCTTGGTGCGTTCCGGCGCGAGCAGCGCGTTCGCGTTCATCGCCGAGGACGGCGCCTGGCTGCCCGCCGAGAGCGACTCGCTGCGGTTCGCGTAGATCGAGATGTGCTCGGTCGGCTTGAACACGATGCCGAACAGCGGCGTGGTGATCGAATCGTTGTACGCCTCGGTCTGCAGCAGCGTCGACGACGAATACGCGTTCGAGACGATTTCCTGATGACGCACGCCGACCGTGAACAGCACGCGGTCGTGGAAGAAGCCGAGCGTGTCCGACGCCGCGACGCTGCGCATCAGGCTCGTCGAGGTGAGCGGCAGATTGCCGTCCAGACCCTGCGAGTAGTACTTCGACGGCGGAAACGCGACTTGCGGCGTGTCGTAAAGGTCGGTGTTGAAACTGCCCGACATGTTCCACGCGGACTCCGTGTGCACGCTCACGATCGACGCGCCCGCCGTCACGAAGTGGCTCACCGGACCGGTGTTGAAGTGGCCGCGCACGCCGACTTCCGCCGAGGCCGCGTCTTCCTTGCGCGGCACGTACATGCGCGAGGCGGTCGTGAGCGTCGGGTCGGTGTAGTAGGGCGACGAATACTGGCCGCTTTCGGTGCTGTGCCGCGTGCCGCCCGCCACGTAGGCGGTCCAGCCCGGCAGGAAGTCGTATTCGGCGCGCAGGATGCCGACCGTGTCTTCGGTCTGGCTGGAGGACCACGTCTGGCCGTAGTTGTAGCTCGCCGAGGGCACGGCCGGAATCGTGTCGCCGGAGACGTAGGTCACCGGGCGGCCGTCCGACACATGCTGGTGCTGATAGAGGAAGTCGGCTTCGAGACGCAGCTTTTCGCCGCGATAGTCGAGCGCCACGGCCGTCTGGTTGTTGCGGCGGTGTTCGCCGTCGATGCTCGTTTCGCCGTCGCGGTTCGCCTGGTTCACGCGAATGCCGAACTGGTCCTGATCGCCGAAACGGCGGCCGACGTCGACGTGCGTGCCGAACTCGCCCGAGGCGCTGCCGTCGAGCGTGACTTCGGTCAGCGGCTTGTCGTCGGCGCGCTTCAGTTGCAGGTTCACGCTGCCGCCGATCGAGCTGCCGTTCGGCGACGCGCCGTTCAGGAACGCGCTCGCGCCCTTGAACACGTCCACGCGCTCGATGGCGGGCGTTTCCACCATCTGGCGCGGCGTGATGCCGTAGAGGCCGTTGAGCGAGACGTCGTCGCTGTCGAGCTGGAAGCCACGGATGACGTAGACCTCCTGGAAGTTGCCGTAGCCGTAGGCGGTGCGCACGGCCGGGTCGTTCGAGAGCACGTCCGCGATGGTGCGCGCCTGTTTGTCCTGAATCGCCTTGGCCGTGTAGGTCGTCATGCTGAACGGCATGTCGATGTTCTTCTGCTGGCCGAGCGCGCCGAAATTGCCGCCGCGCGCGACCTGACCGCCGCCGTAGGTCGGCGCGAGGTCGCCGGGCAGCGCCTCTTTGGCCGCTTGCACCTTGACGGTGGGCAGCGTGGCGTTGCTCTTGCCGGCGGTGCCGGTGCCTGTGTTGCTGGCGTCGGCGCTGCCGCTCGTCTGCGCGAACGCGGCGGCGGGCAGGGCGAAGGCCACGGTAATGGCGGCGAGGATGGCGTGACGGGAGGCGGAGACGGCGGGCTGGAACGGCGACTTCGGCGTATCGGCCGCAGCAGGACGCGGCACGGACAAACGGGGTGCGGACATAAAAAAATCGAAACGGTGTAAGTCGTTATTGCCGCGCCGCGATGCCAGCGTGAGTGCGTGGCTCCCGGGCGGTGCTTTGGTCTGGCGAGCGCGCGCCGCCGCGCGGGAGCGCGTCCGGGTGGCCGTCAAAATGTATGCGGATTGTATATGCTAATGAGAACGATTGTTATTCCAAATTACAAAGCGACTGCGTGTATTCGGTGTTTACACAACACTGACGGTGTATTTCAGCGGGGCTACGGCAAGGAAACGTCAGAAATAGAAACAGGGTCGGATATTTAATCTGGCGCGAAGTCGTGATATAGACGCCGCGAAATGCGAGCGCGGGCCGGGCGCCGCTCCGCAAACCTGCATATCCGAGCAATTTCGGCCCTTCGTCCGCGCCTCAAAAGCGGCCCGCAAGCGCCGCACGAACGGCCTCGATCCCGGCCGCGCTAGCGCGCAACGCGCGTCGCGTACATGGCTCATAAGCAGATTCGATGGCATTCGCCGCCAGTTTCGGTGGTGCGCGCCCGCCCGCGCTCCCTAAAATGAACCGAAGCGCGCCGCGCGTCATGCGGCGCCGTACGATCGACGAGACCAGGAGGGGCGGTAGCAATGAGCGCAGCAGGCAGTCAGCAACCAGGCACGGCAAGCGGGACGGAAAACAGGACGGCAACGCAGGGCGTCGGCCAGACGCGCATCCGCTGCATGCAGATGCGCGGCGGCACCTCGAAGGGCGCGTACTTTCTCGCCTCCGACCTGCCCGCCGATCCGGCCGCGCGCGACCGCGTGCTGCTCGCCGTAATGGGCTCGCCCGATCCGCGCCAGATCGACGGCATCGGCGGCGCCGATCCGCTCACCAGCAAGGTGGCGATCGTCTCGCCCTCCACGCGCGCCGACGCCGACGTCGACTATCTGTTCGCCCAGGTCGTGGTGGACGAGGCGCGCGTCGACTACGGCCAGAACTGCGGCAACATTCTCGCGGGCGTGGGCCCGTTCGCGATCGAGCGCGGGCTCGTCGACGCACGCGACGGCACGACCGCCGTCGCCATCCACATGCTCAATACCGGACAGATCGCCGTGGCGAGCGTCTCGACGCCCGGCCGCCAGGTGCAATACGACGGCGACGCGCGCATCGACGGCGTGCCCGGCACGGCGGCCGCGATTCCGCTGGCGTTTCGCGACACGGCCGGTTCGACCTGCGGCGCGCTGCTGCCGACGGGCAATCTCAAGGACACGATCGACGGCGTCGAAGTGACCTGCATCGACAACGGCATGCCGCTCGTGCTGATTCGCGCGCGCGATCTCGACCGCACCGGCTACGAAACGCGCGACGAACTCGACGCCGACGAAGCGCTCAAGGCGCGCGTCGAAGCGATTCGTCTCGCCGTGGGGCCGCGCATGAATCTGGGCGACGTGAGCGCGCGCACGGTGCCGAAGATGTGCCTGATCGCGCCGCCGCGCGCGGGTGGCGCGATCAGCACGCGCAGCTTTATTCCGCATCGCTGCCACGCGTCGATCGGCGTGCTCGGCGCGGTGAGCGTGGCGACGGCGGCTGTGCTGCCCGGCACGGTCTGCGACGGCATCGCCGAACTCGGCGACGCGAGCGACGTGAAGCGCCTCGCGGTCGAGCATCCGACCGGCGAATTCACCGTCGAGCTGACGCTCGCGCACGAAAACGGCGCGACCGAGGTGACGGGCGCGGCGCTGCTGCGTACGGCGCGCTGGCTGTTCGACGGCGTGGTGGGCGTGCCGTCCGCCGTCTGGCGCGCCTGATCGTGAACGCGACGCCCGCCGCCTTCGAACGCGTCGCTTTCGTCGGCTTCGGCGAGGCGGGCGGTATGCTCGGTGCGGCGCTGGCCGCGCGCGGCGTGAGCGTTTCGATGTACGACCTGCGGCTCGACGCGCTGCGCGAGAAGGCGCGCGCGGCGCAGGTGCGCGCCGCTTCCACGCTGGAGGACGCCATCGACGGCGTGGAGCTGGTCGTGTCGGCGGTGACGGCGCAGTCGGACATGGACGTCGCGCACGCGTTGGCCGAACGTCTCGCGCCGGGCCAGATCGTGCTCGACATCAATTCGGTTTCGCCGCAGACGAAGCAGCACGCGCAGTCGTGCATCGAAGCGGGCGGCGCGCATTACGTGGAAGCCGCGGTGATGGCGCCGGTGCCGCCGTACGGTCTCGCGGTGCCGATGCTGCTGGGCGGCGCGCGGGCGCGCGAGGTGAGCGCGCGGCTGAACGCGAACGGCTTGCGGACCGAGGCCGTGGCGGAGCGCGTCGGCGTGGCCTCGGCGGCGAAGATGTGCCGCAGCGTCATGATCAAAGGCATCGAAGCGCTGACCGTGGAATGTCTGCGCGCGGCGCGCAGCTACGACGCGGAAGCCGTGGTGCTTGCTTCGCTATCCGAAACATTGTCCAGAATGCAGCGCGACGCCGACCTCGCGGGCTATCTCGTCAGCCGCGTGGCCGAGCATGGCCGCCGCCGCGCGGGCGAAATGCGCGAAGTCGCGCAAACGCTGCGCGACGCGGGCGTGGAGCCGTTCATGAGCGAGGCGTGCGCGCGCTTGCAGGACGGTTTCGTCGATGCGATGCAGGCGCGCGGCATCGCGTATGACGATCTGGACGCGCCGTTCGACTGGCGCGCCCTGTTCGATCGCCTGCTTTAGTGCGTTTGCAGTAGTGCGTTTGCAGTAGTGCGTTTGCGGAAGTGCGTCCGCGCTAGCGCGCCTGCGCCGCCATTCTTCCTTCGATCACCCGCACGGCCGGCGCGGCTTCGGCGACCGCCAGACGGATCGCGTCGATCAGCGCGCGCGCGGCGGGCGAGGGCGCGCTCTGCGCCCGCAAGGTCAGGCCGATTTCGCGCCGCGTGTTGTGCAGCGGCACGTCGAGCACCACGAGTTGCCCCGACTCGATCTCATAGTGCAATTGCTGCGCCGACAGCGCCGCGATCATATCCGTGCCCATCAGCAGGCCGCGAATCACGGCGAGGTCGGCGGTCTCGACGGTCGGCATCGGCGGCTTCAGTTTCAGGCGCTTGAACTGCGCCTCGAACAAACCGCGCGCGGGCGAGTGCACGCGCGACAGAATCCATTGCGCGTTGCGCAGATCGCTGACGTTGAGCGCGTTTTGCTGCGCGAGCGGATGACCGCGCCGCGCGAGCACGACCATGTCTTCGGCCATCAGACGCTCGTTCGTGAGACCGCTCGCGGCGTCGTTCTCGCGCAGCGCACCGAGCACGAAATCGACGTCGCCCGCGCGCAAGCCCGCCACCAGCAACTCGTACGCGCTTTCGTCCGTGACCACGCGCACGCCCGGATGCTGCGCGCTCATGCGTGCGATCGCGGCGGGCAGGATCAGCGTGCGCCCGAGCGGCAGCGCGCCCACCGTCACCGAACCCTGAATGCTGCCGTGCAGGGCGGCGATATCGTCGGGCACGTGGCGCAGTTCGTTGAGCGCGCGGCGCACGTGCAGCAGAAAGGTTTCGCCTTCCGCTGTGAGCTGCACGCCGCGCGGACTGCGGTGAAACAGCGTGACGCCCGAGCCGCTTTCGAGCACGCGCATCGCGCTGCTCACGGCGGGCTGGCTGATGCCGAACGCGCCGGCCGTGCTCGGCATGTGCCGGTGCCGTGCGAGCGCGACGAACAATTGCAGGCGGCGCGTGTTGAGCAGATAAGCGGGCAGCGTGCCTTCGCCGAGCGCGCGGCGGCGCGTCTGCCGCGCGGCGCACCAGTGCGCGAGTTCTTCGAGTTCGCCGAAGATCCGCGCGCAGCGGTCGAGCACCACGCGCCCGACGGCCGTGGGCAGCATGCCAGAGGGCTTGCGCTCGAACAGCGGCTCGCCGAGGGCGGTTTCGAGTTCCTGCACCGAACGCGTGACGGCCGATTGCGCGCGATAGAGCGCGGCGGCGGCGCGCGTGGCGCTGCCGGTGTCGGCGACCAGACGGAACGCACGCAGGTGCGCGAGATTGAGCAGGTCGGGCGCGTTCATGCGGCCCCCGCGATCAGATGCAGATGCTCGACCGAGAGATTGAGACTCTCCTTCGAAATATGCGTGTGCTCTTTCATGAGCGCCTCGACGCGCGCGCCCTCGCCGTTCAGCAACGCGCCGACGATGGCGTGGTGCTGGCGGTGCGCGTACGCGAGCATCATGTATTGCTGCTGGCGCGCGGCGTCGTCGAACACCACCGTGCCCGGCGAGACGAACGGAATTTTCTCGTTCAGGCCGAGCGCCGCGCTGATCGCGTGGCTGTCGGCGGCGGCCACGATCAGCGCGTGAAAGCGACCGTTGACGTCGGCGTAACGGGTTTCGGCGGCGTTGTCGAGCGCGCCGGGGCGGAAGATGTCGTCGCCTTCGCGCAGGCAGTCCTGCAGCGCGCGCGCGAGCGCCGGCTCGACGCCGCGTTCGGCCACGCGGCGCGCCGCGAGCCCTTCGAGCACGCCGCGCACGTCGATGGCGTTGAGCACGTCGGTCACACTGAAGCAGCGCACGGTGTAGCCGCGCGCGCCCGAGCGCTCGACGAGGCCTTCGGTGGCGAGCACGCTCAGCGCGTAGCGCAGCGGCGTGCGCGAAATGCCGAGCCGTTCGGCGAGCTGCGCTTCGACGAGACGCTGCCCCGGCGCGAGTTCGCCGGAAAGAATGCGCGTGCGCAGCGCCTGCACGATGGTTTGCTGGGTTGTCTCGTTCATGTCGCTATCTTGCGCGAGGCCGGGCGCCCGGCTTGGGGCACGGCCTTGCGAGTTTGTTCTTTTGGTATCTGTTTCGTTTATGGCGGGCTTGCGCCGCGTGGGTCGGGCACGGTGTCCCGAGGTCAGTTCAGGATACCAAAAAGCGTTATGGCGCGCGGGTTTCGGCGCGCCGCCACGCAGCGGAAAATGCAGAAAACCCCTGCTTTCATGCGTAATGGCATCAAAATAGTGGATAACCCTGACTTACCGCCGCACCCTGCGTTCTGTAATTTCGTATCCCAATTGATGGGCTCTTGCGAAAGCGAGAGCGTGAACTGCGGTAATCGAGGAATAACAGCATGGCAAGGATTGTGGGCGGCATCGGTACTTCGCATGTACCGACGATCGGCTTGGCGTACGACAAGGGCAAGCAGAACGAGCCTGCCTGGGCGCCGCTCTTCAAGGGGTACGAACCCGTGGCCGAGTGGCTCGCGCAGCGCAAGCCGGACGCGCTCGTGATGTTCTACAACGATCACGCCAACAGCTTCTTCTTCGACTGCTATCCGACCTTCGCGCTCGGCGTGTCGCCGCAGCACGAATTCGCCGATGAAGGCGCGGGCAAGCGTCCGCTGCCCGATATCGCCGGGCATCCCGATCTCGCGATCCATATCGCCGAGCAACTGGTGAACGACGAGTTCGACCTCACGGTGTTCCAGGACAAGCCGCTCGACCACGGCTGCAACTCGCCGCTCTCGCTGATGCTGCCGCACGACGGCGGCTGGCCCACGGCGCTGGTGCCGTTCGAAGTCAACGTGCTGCAGTATCCGCTGCCCACGGCGAACCGCTGCTACCGGCTCGGCCAGGCGCTGCGCCGCGCGATCGAATCGTTCGATCAGGATCTCGACGTGGTGGTGGTCGGCACGGGCGGCCTCTCGCATCAGGTGCACGGCGAGCGCAGCGGCTTCAACAACACCGAGTGGGACATGGAGTTTCTCGACCTGATCGTGAACGATCCCGAGCGGCTCGCGCGCATGAAGCACGTCGATTACGTGCGCCTCGGCGGCGCGGAAAGCGTCGAGACGATCATGTGGCTCGCGATGCGCGGCGCGCTGGCGCCGACGATCCGCGAGGTGCATCGCAACTACTATCTGGCGACCAGCACGGCGATGGCCGTGACGATCTACGAGAACGTCGAGTCGGACGAAGACAAGAGCGGAGCCGCGCAATGAATCCGCAACTGATCGGCATCGAGGAACTCACGGGCACCTACCCGTTCGACATTCGCCAGAGCATGAAGGCGATGCGCCTGAACCGCTTCTTCTGGATGATGCGCACGCCCGCCGCGCGCGAACTGTGGCTCAACGACCGTCCTGCCGCCTATGACGCGGCGGCGCTGACGCCGCAGGAACGCACGCTCGTCGACAACACGGACTGGCTCGGGCTCATTCAGTACGGCGTGTGCTTCTTCGTGCTGGAGAAGTTCGCGCGTGTGGTGAAGATCACGAACCTCGGCATGTACGCGAGCATGCGCGGCGAGACGCTCGAAGCGTTCCTGAAAACGCGACAGGTGCCGGACGCCGTCTGATCTCCGCACGGCGCGCGCCGCCCCCACGGCGCGCCGCTGAATCTGCTTCGCAGCACAACTCACGTACCGACGAAGTGCGCGAGCGGGGAAATATTTATCTCGGAGACACGCATGAATTCTGCCGACGCAGTGGATATCAAGGGCTTCATCGACGGACGGCGCATGTCGGGCTGGCAATGGCTCGTACTCGCGCTCTGCTTCCTGATCGTGACGCTCGACGGCCTCGATACGGCCGTGATGGGCTTCGTCGCGCCCGTGGTCATGAAGGAGTGGGGCATCTCGCGCGCCGCCTTCGGACCGGTGATGAGCGCCGCGATGGTCGGCCTCGCGATTGGCGCGCTGGTCGCGGGCCCGTTCGCCGACCGCATCGGCCGCAAGAAAGTGCTGATCGGCTCGGTCGGCTGCTTCGGCCTCTTCAGCCTGCTGTGCGCCTTCGCCAATACGCCGACGGAACTCGTCGCACTGCGCTTTCTCACGGGCCTGGGTCTCGGCGCCGCGATGCCCAACTCGACCACGCTGCTCTCCGAGTACGTGCCGTCGAAGAGCCGCTCGCTGCTGCTCACTATCATGTTCACCGGCTTCAACTTCGGCTCGGGCGGCGGCGGTTTCATCGCGGCCGCGCTGATGCCGCACTTCGGCTGGCGCGGCGTGTTCGTGTTCGGCGGCGTGCTGCCGATCCTGTTCGTGCCCGTGCTGATGCTGCTGCTGCCGGAATCGGCGCGCTTCCTGCTGGTGCGCCGCTTCTCGGCCGAACGCATCGCGGCGACGCTCTCGCGCGTCTGCGGCCATCGCTTCGCACAAGGCACGCGTTTCACCTCGCCGGAACCGGCGGTGATCGCGAAAGCGCCCGTGCGCATGCTGTTCTCGGACGGCTACGCCATGAGCACGCTGATGCTGTGGGTCACCTACTTCATGGGTCTGCTCATCATCTATCTGCTGACCGGCTGGCTGCCCACGCTGATCAAGGACGCGGGCCTGCCCGTGGAGCGCGCGGCGGCGATCACCGGCATGTTCCAGCTCGGCGGCACGGTCGGCGCGATTGTCGTCGGTTTCGCGATGGACCGCATGGACCGCAACGTCGTGATCGGCGCGGCGTACCTGCTGGGCGGCGTGTTCATCTTCGCGCTCGGCATGGGCAGCCTGCAGTCGAGCATGCTCACGCTGCTCGTCACCTGCGCGGGCTTCTTCATGAGCGGCGCGCAGACCGGCCTCAACGCACTCGCACCGTCGTGCTACCCGACCCGCGCCCGCGCCACCGGCGTGAGCTGGATGCTCGGCTTCGGACGGCTCGGCGGCATTCTGGGCTCGTTCGTAGGCGGCGTGCTGCTCTCGCTCGGCTTCAGCTTTGCAGCGGTGTTCTCGGTGCTCGCCGTGCCCGCGCTGATCGCGGCGGTCGCGATCCTGCTCAACCGGCTCGCGCTGCGCTTCATCAGCGTGCCGGTGGCGGACGCCTGAGCATCGCGCTTCGCCGCACATAACAAAAAAGACGTCGCTTCTCGCACCAATCAGAAAGATCGCGGCCGCAAGGCCGCACCCACCGACCGGCCATCAAACGGGGCGGCTGGCGGATACAACATCGATAAACGCTGAACAACACACGACGTTCAAACAGGAGGCTTGGAGAATGGCAAACAATAAGCAGTACAAAAAAATCGTGATCGCGCTGGCGGGGCTGACGTGCGCCGGATCGGCGCTCGCACAGAGCAGCGTCACGCTGTACGGCATGATGGACACCGGTATCACCTACGTGAGCAACCAGGGCGGCCATCACAACCTCAAGATGGACGACGGCGTGAACGGCCCGAACCTCTGGGGCCTGCAAGGCACTGAAGACCTCGGCGGCGGTCTGAAGGCATTCTTCCAGCTGACCAACCAGTTCCAGGTCGACAACGGCAGCTTCATGCCGAACAAGAGCCTGTTCAGCCGTACGTCGATCGTAGGTCTGAGCGACGAGCGCTTCGGCAAGCTCGCGCTCGGTAACCAGTACGACTTCATGACGGACGCGCTGTACTTCTCCGGCGACGATCCGGCCGAACTCTCGGGCCACTTCTACGACTTCCGCGCGGGCCCGTTCACGAAGCTCGCGCTGCCGAGCAACGCGACCGGCGCGTTCGACTGGGACCGCATGGCGGGTGAGACGGTCAACAACTCGGTGAAGTACACGTCGGCGGTCTACAACGGCTTCAGCGCGGGCGCGATGTACAGCTTCGGCAACGTGGCGGGTTCGATCGGCACGGGCAACGGCCAGAGCTTCGCGCTGAACTACGCGCAGAAGAGCTGGGGCGTGAACGCCGCGTACACGAACCTCAAGTACGTGGTGTCGGGCGAAGGCGATGTGAGCGTGCGTAACTGGGGCGTCGGCGGCCATTTCCGCTTCGGCAACTGGATCACGAACGCGCTGTTCACGACGGTGCACAACTCGTACAACGGCGGCTCGGTCTACGAAGGCTCGGTCGGCGCGCATTACTACTTCACGCCGGCGCTGAGCGCGGGCGCGTCGTATATGTACATGAAGGGCAACGATGTCGTCGATAACAACCACGCGCATCAGGTGGCGGCGATCGTCGATTACGCGCTCTCGAAGCGCACGAGCGTGTACGTGCTCGGCGTGTATCAGCGCGCAAGCTCGGGCGGCTTCGCGCAGATCAACGGCATGAACAGCTCCGATGGCGCGTCGAGCGGCCAGACCCAGGCTGTCGCGCGCGTGGGTCTGCATACGAAGTTCTAAGCGCAGCGCATTTTTCCGCGTGTGAAGGCCGCGTCTTCCGGAAGGGGGCGCGGCTTTTTTGTTGAATGGGGCGGGTGGTGTTGATCGTTCGATATCCTGATTAATTTTTGTTGGGTAAATCCCTGTATGCAGGCGGGTTTTTCACCCGCGCGCTGACGTTCTCATCAATCATTGAACGCAAGCCTGCGCGATGCCTCGCGCTCACGGCCGCCGTCGTTATCCTCGACAACAACTCACACATCCCCGATCTCCATAAAACGCGGGCGCACGGCCAGACCGTCGCCCCGCGTCAGCCTGCGCGTTTTTCGCCGCCGGCATCTGCCGCCTCTCACAATAGTCCTTGACGGATTATCTTAAGATATATATCTTAAGATATATATCGTCTCAAAAAGCGCCATCGCCCCGCGTAGAAATTCGGGCCGGATGGTGCTTCCGGCGCACCGACCAGCACCCCGCGAGCGCGGCGCCACGCGCATCGCGCCGCCCAACCGGAGGATCTCCGATGACCGATCACAGCAACCCGACCAGCAACAACAGCGATAACAGCCACAACGTCAACAGCGTCGCCGCCGAACGCACGCCCGAGCGCGTGCGCCATGAGCTCAAGCGCCGTCTGCTGCAGGTGGCGCGCGTCGACATGATCACGCCGCATCTCAAGCGCATCACGCTCACGGGCGAGGATCTGCACGACTTCGTGTCGGCGGGTTTCGACGACCACGTGAAGGTGTTCTTTCCCGAGCCCGGCGCGGATCGACCGGTGCTGTCCGAAGGCGGTCCGGGCACGCCGCCCGCGCCCGGCGAGCCGCGTCCGACGATGCGCGATTACACGCCGCGCCGCTTCGATACCGAGGCGCGCGAACTGGCCATCGACTTTGTGATCCACGAAGCGGGACCGGCCACGGAATGGGCGTCGCAGGCGCAGCCGGGTCAGTATCTGGCCGTCGGCGGACCGCGCGGCTCGTTCGTGATTCCGGACGGCTTCGACTGGTACTGGCTGATTGGCGACGAAAGCGCGTTGCCCGCCATCGCCCGCCGTCTCGAAGAATTGCCCGCGGGCGTGCAGGTCGTCGCGACGATCGAAGGCCGCGACGCGCAGGCGCGCATCGCTTTCGACACGCGCGCGAATGTGCAGGAGCAATGGTGCTACGCGAGCGAGCAGGGCGAGAGCGCGCTGCTCGACGCCGTGCGCGCGACGCGTCTGCCGGAAGGTCAGGGCTACGTGTGGGCGGCGGGCGAGTCGGCGGTGATGCGCGCCGTGCGTCAGCATCTCGCCGAGGAGCGCGCGATCCACAAGTCGCGCATCCGCGCGTCGAGCTACTGGAAGCGCGGCGCGACCGGCGTGCACGAAACGCTCGATGATTGAGCGCTCACTCACGCCGATGGAGACCCCGCCGCGCATGAACGACACCCGCAAGCACGCGAACAGGCAAACGAGCTCGCAAGCGAACCCGCTCGAACAGCAGCTGCGCAACGCGGGCCTCAAGCCCACGTTGCCGCGCATGGACATCTTGCGCGCGTTCCGCGCGGACGATCGTGCGCACGTTACCGCCGCCGAGTTGTATCTGGAATTTCAGCGCAGCGGCAATGCCATCGGCATCGCCACCGTGTATCGCGTGCTGGCGGATCTCGAATCGCACGGCATCATCAAGCGCGTGCAGATCGGCAACGGCAAGGCGCGCTTCGAGCTGGCGAACACGGGCCGCCATTTTCATATCGTCGATGTGAACGGCGGCGAGATCGTCGAACTCGCCGATCAGGTGCTGCTCGCGCGTCTCGACGAACTCGTGGCGCAAGAGGGCTACCGTATCGTCGATCTGCAACTGAACGTGTACGTGCAGCCCGTTTGACGCAATAGCGCGGCGGCGCGCGCGCTCCGCATCAAATCTTCCTTCGTCCGTGACGAACGCGGCACAATAGCGCCATCGCGGAGATCTCGCGTCATGAGGAAGGAAGTTCGATGACTGACACGGTCGATTGCGTCGTGATCGGTGCGGGCGTGGTCGGGCTCGCCGTCGCGCGCGCGTGTGCGCAGCAGGGCTGGGAGACCATCCTCGTCGAGGCGGAAAACGCCATCGGCACCGGCACCAGTTCTCGCAACAGCGAGGTGATCCACGCGGGCATTTATTATCCGCAAGGCTCGCTCAAGGCGCGGCTCTGCGTGCAGGGCAAGCGGCAGCTCTACGCGTATTGCGCGGAAAAAGGCGTGCCGCACGAGCGCTGCGGCAAGTTCATCGTCGCCACGCATGACGGGCAACTCGATGCGCTGCGTGCGATCCGCGCGGCAGCGGCCGCCAACGGCGTGGACGATCTGCGCTGGCTCGAACGCGACGCCGCACTCGCGAAGGAACCTGCGCTCAACTGCGTGGCGGCGCTCGAATCGCCGTCGACGGGCATCGTCGACAGTCACGCACTGATGCTCGCGCTGCAAGGCGACTTCGAAGCGGCGGGCGGCATGCTCGCGTTCTGTTCGCCGCTGGCGGGCGGCGTGGCGAAAGCGGGCGAACCCATTCTGCTGAAAGTCGGCGGCGACGAGCCAATGGAACTGCTCGCCAGACGCGTGATTAATTGCGCCGGGCTTTACGCGCAGCAGGTCGCGTCGGCCATCGAAGGCGTGCCGCCCGGGTCGATTCCGGCGGGCCGCTATGCGAAGGGCAATTACTATTCGCTGGCGGGCGCGGCGCCGTTTTCGCGGCTCATCTATCCGATTCCCGAAGCAGGCGGCCTGGGCGTGCATCTGACCATCGACCTCGGTCATCAGGCGCGTTTCGGCCCGGACGTCGAATGGATCGACCACATCGATTACACCGTCGATCCGCGCCGCGCCGCGAGTTTCTACGCGGCGATCCGCACCTACTGGCCTGCGTTGCCCGACGGCGCGCTGCAACCGGGCTACGCGGGCATCCGACCGAAGCTCGCGGACGGCGCGCACGGCGGCGACTTCGTGATTCAGGGCGCGGACGAACATGGCGTGAGCGGGCTCGTCAATCTGTACGGCATCGAGTCGCCGGGACTGACCGCCTCGCTCGCCATCGCCGACGAGGTGATCGCGCGGCTACGCGCGGAGGCGTGATAACGTGTCGGGCGCGCGTGCCATGCGTTGATGGGCGCGCGCCTTCATAACAGCAAGAGAACAGTAAGGAGCGAAACGTGGTCTACGAAATGGCGCACATCACGGTGCAGGCGGGCAAGAACGCCGAATTCGAAGCAGGCGTGGCGCAGGCGCTGCCGCTCTTTCATCGCGCGCGCGGCTGTCGTGCGGTCGAGCTTCAGCGCGGCGTGGAAGAGCCGAACCAGTATGTGCTGGTCGTGCAGTGGGACACGGTCGAGGACCACATGGTGCACTTTCGCGAGTCCGACGACTTCCAGGAATGGCGCCGTCTGGTCGGCCCGTTCTTCGAAAAGCCGCCGGTCGTGGGTCATACGGAAGTGGTCGTGAAGTAACGCGTGAAGTAATGCTTGCAGATTTGTCTCTCGCGCGGCAAGCCCTCAAGCTCGCCGCGCGTTCGAAGCCTGGTCAAGCCTTGATTTCGAATCCGTCCACATAGCCGGCCGGATCGGCGCTATCCCACTTGCGCCCGTCAACGAACACAGGCGCATCGAATGTTTCCGGCACCGCCACGCCAATCGCGGCCGCCGCTTGCCGGTACAACGCCGTCTGATTGATCGCCGCGGCAAGCTGCCGGTAATCGTCGCGTCGCGCCATCATTCCCCAGCGTTCGAACTGCGTGAAGAACCACATTCCTTCGGATTCCAGAGGAATGTTCACCGTGCCGTCCGAGAAGAACTTCATACGCACGGCATCCGGCAGACCCTCGCCTTCGAGCCGTTCCGCGATCAGCGCGGCATCCACGCCCAGCATCTCGGGCCGCGCGAGCCATTGCGCGATTTCCTTGCGATGCCCCGCGCCGTCGAGCCATCGGCAGGCTTCGAGCATCGTGCTGACGAGCGCGCGCGCGGTGTTCGGATAACGCGTGACGAAATCGCGCCGGCAGGCCAGCACTTTCTCCGGATGATCGGGCCAGATTTCGCCGCTGCGGATCACCGTGCGTCCCATGCCGCGACGCTGCGCGAGCGACGGCCAGGGCTCGCCGACGCACAGACCGTCGAGGCGTTCCTCCGCGAGCGCGGCGACCATTTGCGGCGGCGGAATCACCACGCTTTCGATGTCCCTGAGCGGATGCACGCCTTGCGACGCGAGCCAGTAATACAGCCACATCGCATGCGTGCCGGTCGGAAAGGTCTGCGCGAACACGGGCGTGCGCCCCAGCGTGGCGAGCGCGCGCGGCAGCGTGCCGTGTTCCGCGAGCGCGTCGGCGAGACGGTTCGACAGCGAGATCGCCTGGCCGTTGCGGTTGAGCACCATCAGCGCGGCCATGTCGGTCTGCGGGCCGCCGATGCCGAGCTGCACGCCGTAGACGAGGCCGTAGAGCGAATGCGCGGCGTCGAGCTCGCCGGCGAGCAGCTTGTCGCGCAGCGCGGCCCACGAGGGCTGGCGCGAGAGTTCGAGCGTGAGCCCGTGCGCGTGGCCGAATTCGAGCAGCTTGGCGGCGACCACGGGCGCGGCGTCGGCGAGCGGCACGAAGCCGATCTTCAGATGGGTTTTTTCGGGCGGCGCGGCCGCGCGGGTGGATTCGTTCATGACGTTCGACGCTTCAATCCTGCGACCCGGCGGCGGCCACGATCTGGCGCGCGACCTCGGCGAGCTTCAGGCTCTGGTTCATCGCCCGCTTGCGCAGCAACGCGTACGCGGCGGGCTCGGTCAGCTTCTGTTGTTCCATCAGGAGGCGCTTCGCGCGATCGATCAGCTTGCGTTCGGCGAGTTCGTTTTCGGCCTGCGTGAGACGTTCGCGCAACTGCGCTTCCTGCGCGAAGCGCGCGAGCGCGACTTCGAGGATCGGCGCGATGCGCTCGCCCGCGAGACCTTCGACGAGATACGCGGTCACGCCCGCATTCACCGCCGAGCGGATCAGCTGCTGATTCGCGTCGTTGCTGAACATCAGCACGGGGCGCGGCGCGGTGGCGTTCATCACGGCGAGCTGTTCGAGCGTGTCGCGCGAGGGCGATTCGGTGTCGATGATGATGACGTCGGGCCGCTCGCGCTCGACCACGCGATGCAGCGCCTGCGGCGTCGCGGGTTCGGCCAGCATGTCGTAGCCGAGCCGCGCGAGCGCGTCGCGCAGATCGCCAATCGGCTTGTCGGTATCGGTTACGAGCAGGACGCGCAGCATGGTGTTTCGTGGGTCGTCGGCATGGTGGGGTCGACGGTTGTCGGTTCTTGTCTGGCAAGCCGCGTCGAGGCGGCTTCGCGCGTCAGTGGGGATTCGCGTTTGTTTCAGCAAGGTGCGTGCCAGTTGCGCTGCGGTGCACAAGAGCGGGATACGAAGCGCGGCGCGATGCGGATGCGCGATCGCGGTGCATGAGGTGGTGCACCGCAGCAGTGCGCGCGTCGAGGGTGCACAGATGTGGCGCAGCACCGTGAATCCGCACGCTTCGTTCATTTGCAACTAACAGCCGAATCGTGCCAAGCCGGGGCGGTGTGGGCGAGTGGGCCGATGTCTGCGCTTCGCCGTAAAACAAAAAAGCGGCGCTCAACTTCAGCGCCGCTTCTTTGCGTTCACTTCATCCGCACGACGGGTTCAGTCGCGCGATTCAGCCGCCCTCAACCCGCTTTGCGCACGGGCGGAAACCGTCGCTTCGGGTTGCCGATCGCTATGCGCCGGAAGCGCTCCTTCTTCGTCTCCTCTTCGAAATGCGACAGCGAGAGCTTCACGAAGTCGCTGCGCGAGACGATGCCGACGATTCGCATCGACTGACGGTCGCTGACCACGGGCATCCGTTCGAGCCCGTGCACGGCGAGACGCGTCGCGATCTGGCGGCAGGTTTCCTCGGGCAGCGCCACGTCGGGTACGCGTTGCGCGAGCAGCTTGCCGAGCGGCTGATCGAGCGCTTGATCGAGCGCGCCATCCGCGCCGCCTGCACGCAGCGCATCGAGCGTCGCGCGATCGACGACACCGAGCACCACGCCGTCGCGGACCACGGGCCACGCGCGGCGCTTCTGCGTCGGGCCGAAATAATGCGTGAGCGCGTCGCGCGCGCTGAGGCTCGCATCGATCGACTCGACGTCGCGCGTCATCACTTCGTCGGCGTAATGACGTTCGAGCGGATCGACGCCGTACTCGCGATAGATGTGATAGCCGCGCCGCGCGATCTTCTCGGTCATGATCGAGCGCTTCATCACGACGGTCGCGAAACCGTGCGCGACCAGCGTGGCCGCGAGCAGCGGCAGCAGTGCATTGGCGTCGTGCGTGAGGCCGAAGGCGAACACGATGGCCGTGAGCGGCGCGCCGAGCGTCGCGCCCAGCGTCGCGGCCATGCACACGAGCGGCCAGAGCGCCGGTTCATTGCCGGGCAGCACGTGGCCGAGCACCGTGCCGAGCCCCGCGCCGAGCATCAGCAGCGGCGCGAGCACGCCGCCCGAGGTGCCCGAACCCAGCGCGACCACCCACATGATCGCCTTGACGACCAGCAGCGCCACGGCTACTTGCACGACGATATGCTGATGCAGCAGGTCGCCGATCACGTCGTAACCGACGCCGAGCGCGCGCGGCTCGATGAAGCCGCCAATCCCCACGACGAGACCGCCGATCGCGGGCCACCACGACCAGTGCAGCGGCAGGCGGCCGAACAGGTCCTCGACCTTGTAGAGCGCGGCGGAAAGCCCCGAGGCGAGCGCGCCGGACAAGAGGCCCGCGATCACGCACGAGAACAGCGCGACCGCTTGCGGCGGACTCGTCTGGAGTGCGAACAACGGTTCGGTGCCGAAGAACGCGGCGCGCGTGAATCCGGCCACGGCGCACGCGAGCGCGACCGGCAGGAAACTGCGCGGACGCCATTCGAACAGCAGCAGCTCGACCGCGAGCAGCACGGCGGCGACCGGCGTGCCGAACACCGCCGTCATGCCCGCCGCCGCGCCCGCCACGAGCAGCGTCTTGCGTTCGGCGGAGGTGACGCGCACGCATTGCGCGACGAGCGAACCGAGTGCGCCGCCCGTCATGATGATCGGACCTTCCGCGCCGAACGGCCCGCCGCTGCCGATCACGATGCCCGACGACAGCGGCTTGAGCACGGCCACTTTCGGCGACATGCGGCTCTTGCCGAACAGGATCGCCTCGATGGCTTCGGGAATGCCGTGGCCGCGAATTTTCTCGGAGCCGAAGCGCGCCATCATCCCGACGATCAGGCCGCCCACCACCGGCACGACGATCACCCACGCGCCGAGCGTGTTGAGCGCGGGCGAGCGGTCGGCGAACGAAAGCTGGCCGAAGAAGAACAGGTTCGTGAACCCGTGGATCAGGCTCAGCAGCACGAAGGCGGCGAGCGTGGCCAGCGCGCCGATCACCGCGGCGAGCGCGCTGATGCCGGGCAGGCGCGCGTTCGTCGAAAAGTCGCGCTTGTGGGAGTCGTCGGAATGCATGGTCGTCAGAGATCGATTTGCGGAATGGTGAACCGGCCGTCGAGCGTACGCAGCTCGGCGCGATGGAGTTCGGCGAGGCGCGCGAGCAGCGCTTCGCCCGCGGGCAGCAGATGGACTTCCACCTGACGGCGGTCGCGCTCGCTCACGCGTCGCTCGACCAGCTCGATCGCCTCGCAGCGCGAGACCAGCGCGACCACGCCGTGATGCTGCGCCTGCAGGCGTTCGGCCAGCTCGCCGATGGTCGCCCATTCGCGGCCCGGATAGCCCTTGATATGCAGCAGCAACAGATATTGCAGCGGCGTGATGCCCTCGCCTTGAGCCGCTTGTTCCGAGAAGCGCTCGAAGCGCCGCATCTGGTAGCGGAATTCGGAGAGCTGTTCGAAATCGGTTTTGGCGAGGTCGCGGGTGCGATGCTTCATCGGGTATCCGTGTGATGACGTTGCGTGAGGCAAATATATCACAACATGATATTTATGATCGAACGAGGCCCTGAAACAAGGCCTCGCGTGAATCGGTTCGCGGGGTCAGGCGCTTTGTGGCTGCTGCGGACTGGCCTGGCGATGCAGCCCGGAAATCAGGTCGGCCTGCGTGACGATGCCGACGAGCCGTCGCTGAGCGTCGACCACGGGAACGTGATGGTGTCCGCGCCCCGCGAACAGGCCGAGCAGCTCGACGATCGGCGTGGAGGCGGCCACGGTGCGCACGTGCGTCGACATCAGCATGGCGACTTCGAGGCTGTTCGCGTGCGGGCGCAGCGTGGGCAGGATCGCGTAGAGCAGCACGCGCAGCGGATGCAGTTCGGCGCCGTCGTCGGCGAGATCGGCGCGCGTGACGATGCCCTTCACGTGCTGCTGCGCATCGATCACGGGCAGCGCCTTGACGTCGTGCTGTTTGAGCAGCGCGCGCGCGGCTTCGACGGTTGTGGCGGGCGTGATGCTCACCACGTTGCGCGACATGACGTCGGCGCACGTGAGTTCGCCGAAGCTGCGGGCGTAGGCGCGGATTTCGGTTTCGCGCAGCAGCGCTTCGAGATCGCCGGTGTCGATGTCGAGCAGTTCGTTACGCTCGCGCAGCACGGCTTCGAGATCGGCGCGCGAGATCTTGCCCGCATCGCCCACGGCGGGCTGCGCCGGTTTCGCGGCGGGCGCGGCATGCGGATAGCGGTGACCGGTGGCGGCGTGATAGACGAGCGCGGCGGCGAGCAGCATGACCGATTGCAGCGCGACCGGCTCGAACACGAATTCGTAGCCGAGCGCGCGCACGGCGGGGCCGCCGAGCACGGCCGTGAGCGCGACCGCGCCCGAAGGCGGATGCACGCAGCGCAGCGTGAACATCGCGCAGATCGCCACGCCGACGGCCACGGCGGCGGCCATCACCGGATCGGGGATCAGCAGCGCGGCGGTCACGCCCACCGTCGCCGACACGAGATTGCCGCCGATGATCGACCACGGCTGCGCGAGCGGGCTGGCGGGCACGCCGAACAGCAGCACGGCGGAGGCGCCCATCGGCGCGATCAGATACGGAATGCTCGATGCGTTGCCGAGCAGATGATGCGAAAGCGCGCCCGTGAAGCCGATGCCGATCAGCGCGCCGACGCCCGAGCGCAGGCGTTCGCGCCAGCGCAGCGTGTTGGGGTTGGGCGCGAAGCGCGCCAGCCAGCGGAGCAATCTGTAGCGGAACACGGTCGTCATGGCGATCGAGGGGCGGAACGGGCGTCCGGCCGGACGCAGGCTTTCGGAAGTCGGCAATTATATCGCAACGTGATATATATCGTGGCGTCCGGTTTTTCCCCTTGTGCCCCTTGTGCCCCTTGTGCTGATAGGGTAATTCATCGGATCAAAGCGTTGTCTGGCGAATTGATAAGGATGTCGAACTAAATCGCCGATAAAAAAACGCCGGCGCGCAGTGAGCGCGCCGGCGTTTTCATGTGCAGCCGCGCGGGCCGATCAGCGGCCGATCACGCGGCGGGACGTTGCGTCGACGCCATCGGCGGCGGGTTGCCCGGTCGTGCGTTCTGCGGACGGTGGCCGTGGTCCTGGCCGCTGCTGGCCTGGCGGTTTTGCGTCGGAGCACGATGCGACGCGCTGCGATTTTGCACAGCGGGCGCGTTGGGCGCAGTGGGCCGATGCGCGGCGTGCTGAGGCGCCGGCGCATGCGCGGGCGGATGCGGCTGATACGCCGCCTGACGCGCCATCGGACGGCCATGCGGCGTCATCTCCACGTGCACACGATGCACGGGCGGCCCGTCGTGCGGCGGCGGTGGCGGCACGAACGCGTTCTGCATCGGCAGATGGCCGTCGTGATGCGCCATCACGTTGCGCAGTTCCGCGCGGCGGTGGATGACCTCGCCGCGCAGATCGCCGCGTCCGTAATAGTGCCGATGACGATGGCCGTCGGAGCCGACGAACCAGATATAGGTCGCGCCGCCGGTGTACACCACGTCGCGGTCGGCCACGACCGACACGTAGGCGTCGTGCGGCTCCGGCACGTAGACCGGCGCGGCTGCCACGACCGGCGGCGGCGGCGCGACGATGGCGACGGGCCGGGCGGGCGTCGCGGCCACGCGCGTGTCGGTGAAGCAGCCACTGAGCAGCAGGACGCCTGCGAGCGGCACGAATGGCACGAGCGCGCCGAGCGAGGCCATGCGGCGCAGCGGGGGGAAGGCAGTGAGGACGCGCGTTTTGCCGTTCAAACGTTGCTCCGGTGTTGGATGGTTGAAAGCTCATCCGGTTAACGGCAACTTTGAATGGCGTCTTGAGGGTGAAAGGGCGCGAGGGCTGCGCCGTCAAGGCGCTTTGCTGCCCTCGATCTCGCGCAGGATCTCGTCGAACGGCGCGGGCTTCACGAGGTGGCGGTCGAAACCGGCTTCGGTGGTCGCCTGGCGGTCGCGTTCCTGGCCGTAGCCGGTCAGCGCGATCAGTTGCGCGTGCGCCGTCGCGGGCTCCGCGCGCAGCGCCTTGGCAAGCGCGTGGCCGTCCATGCCGGGCAGGCCGATGTCGAGAATCGCCACGTGCGGCAGGAAGCTTTGCGCGATCGCAAGCGCGGTCGGCCCGTCGTGCGCGACGCGCACATCGTGGCCTTCGAGTTCGAGCAGCATCAGCAGCGACGTGGCGGAGTCGACGTTGTCGTCGGCGATCAGCACGCGGCGCTTCGAAGTCGTTGTTTCGGGATCCGAAGCAGGGGCGCTGGCGACCGGCGGCGGCGCCTCGGGCGCGACGCTCAAGGGCAGGCGCACTTCGAATTCGGAGCCGTGGCCGACGCCCTGGGAATGTGCGGCGACCGAGCCGCCGTGCAGTTCCGCCAGTTCGCGCACGAGCGCGAGACCGATGCCGAGGCCGCCGTCGGCGCGTTTGAGTGCTTCGCGTGATTGCATGAAGAGTTCGAAGACGTAAGGGAGTTCGTCGGGAGCGATGCCGATGCCATTGTCGCGTACGCGGATCGCCACGTCGCGCGCGCCGGCTTCGAGCCGCAGGCCGATCTCGCCGCCCTCGGCCGTGTATTTCGCGGAATTCGACAGAAGATTGCTGATGATCTGCGCCACGCGGATGCCGTCGCCGACGATATGAATCGGCCCCGGCGTCATCTCGACGCTGAGCCGCTGCTGCTTCGCATCGAGGAACGGGCGGCTGGTTTCCACCGCGATTTCCACGATCTGGCGCAGGTCGAGCGTGCTCATCTGCAAGGCGATCTTGCCGTGCGAAATGCGCGAGACGTCGAGCAGATCGTCGACGAGACGGCCCAGATGCTCGACCTGACGGCTCGCGATCAGACGCGCGTCGGCGCGTCCGGTGTCGCTCGCGCCGTGACGCGGATCGAGCAGTTCGATGGCGTTGCGGATCGGCGCGAGCGGATTGCGCAGTTCGTGCGCGAGCGTGGCGAGGAAGCGGTCCTTGCGGCGGTCGGCGTCGCGCAGCGCCTTTTCGGCGGCGTACAGACGCAGCAGCGCGCGCACGTTCGCGACCAGTTCGGCGGGTTCGACCGGCTCGGTCAGATAGCTGTCGGCGCCGCCGTCGAGCGCGCGAATCTTGTCGCGCGCCTGCACGGCCGCCGCCGAAGTTTGCAGCACGAGCGTGGAATTCGTCTGCGGATCGCTCTTGATCAGGCGGCACACTTCGATGCCGCTGATGTCGGGCAGCTTCACGTCGAGCAGCACGAGCGCGGGTTCGTGCTCGCGCACGGCGTCGAGCGCGGCCTGGCCGGTAGCGGCTTCGATCACGTCGAAACCCACGTGGCGCAGCACGCGCGATTTCACATAGCGCGCACCTTCGTTGTCGTCGACGTTGAGGATCAAGGTGGCGGCGGGCGTCATGATGCGCCGTCTCCGGAGGTGGCGCGCTCGGCGGGCGCTTCGTTGGGGGCTTCGCTTTGAGCGTCGCTAGGCGTGTGCTGCGCGCCGTCGTGTGCCGCTTCGCCGGTATCGAGCTGCACCGGCACGCTCACATAAAACGTCGAGCCCACGCCCGGTTCGCTTTCCACGCCCACTTCGCCGCCGAGCAGCGCGGCGAGCTTGCGGCACAGCGGCAGGCCGAGGCCCGTGCCCTTGACGCGTTGCTGCAGGCGATTCTCCACCTGGCCGAATTCCTCGAAGACGATCTGATGGTGCTCGGGCGCGATGCCGATGCCGGTATCGGCGACGAAAAACGTCACGCGCTCGCCGTCCGCTTCGAGCTGTCCGCCCACGCGGATCTGGCCGCGCTCGGTGTACTTGAGCGCGTTCGACACGAAGTTGCGCAGGATCTGTGTGAGCTTCGGCTCGTCGGTGTAGAGGCGCGGCAGCTGCGCCGTGGACGCGAATTCGAGCGAGACGAGCGGCGTGGTGAGGAGCGGCATGAGCATGGTGCGCAGCGCGCCGAACAGATCGGCGGGATCGAACCAGGCGGGCGACACCACGGTCTTGCCCGCTTCGATCTTGGCGAGATCGAGCAGGTCGTCGACGGTCTCGCCGAGCGTTTCCGCCGACGAAAGAATCAGCTTGACCTGGCGATCCTGCTCCTCGCTCAGATCGCCGTCGAGCCGGTTCAGCAGCAGGGTGGCGAGCGCGCGGATCGAGCTGAGCGGCGTGCGCAGTTCGTGGCTCATGTTGGAGAGAAAGCGCGTTTTCATCATGTCGGCGCGGCGCAGTTCTTCGGCGCGCTCGTCGAGTTCGGCGTAGAGCGCGACCACGCCGCGATTGGTCGCTTCGAGTTCCTGCGTGAGACGCGCGAGTTCGTCCTGGCGCTCGCGCAGTTCGTCGAGCGTGGCGACGAGTTCACGATTCTGCTGACGCATTTCTTCGAGCGAATCGGATTGCAGCGCCTGCGGTTCGCCCGCGCTCACGCCGCGCACGATGCGTTCGAGTTCGGCGCCGCGCAGCGCGGGACGCTCGGCCGGCAGGTAGCGCGCCATCGTGACGGTCGTGCCGCGCGGCGTCGAGTCGATTTCGAAGCGGTCCATCAGACGGCGGCTGCCGACGATGCCGAGTCCCATGCCGCCGGGCGAGCGATAGGTGCCGTCGAGCACGGACTCGATTTCGCGCACGCCCTGGCCGCGATCGCGCACGACGATCTCGAAGGCTTGCGGCATGCACGCGCTGTCGAAGGCGAACAGCGCTTCGCCGCCGCCCGCGTACTCGACGGCGTTGCGCGCGATCTCCGAGACGGCGCTCGCGATGCGCGTCTGGTCGAGCGGCGAAAAGCCGAAGCCGGCCGCAAGCTCGCGCGCGCGCCGGCGCGCGGCGACGACGTCCTGGGCGGCCTCAAGCCGGATGCGCAACAGTGGCGTATTCATGATTCAACTGTACTCCCGGCTGCGCCTTGACGACGACGACGGTGGCGTCGTCGCTGCGGCGCGAGAAGTCGCGATAAAGCATGGCGGCGATCACCACGGCGGGCTGATGCGCGAGGCCCGGCCACGCGGCCAGATCCCAGCGTGTGCCCACGCCGTCCGAATGCAGGATCAGCATGCCGCTCGCGCGCCACGCGAACTCGAATTCCTGGGTGCCGCGCATCGTATGACCGACGATGCCGTTGCGCGAGACGAGCTGGTAGCTGTCGCGCGCCGCGCTCGCGAATCCGGCGGCGGCGCCCGTAACAGCAGTTTCCGTGCCGCGGGTCCCGGCGCTCGCCGTGCTGGCAGGATTGGCCGATGCGCGCGGCGAGCCGGGGCCGCTCATCACGGGTTTGTCGCTGCCGAATGCCGCC
>NZ_JAAGPN010000076.1:0-234 GCF_017104805.1 Paraburkholderia sp. Ac-20347
TAAAAAAAAAAAAAAAATAGTATATCACTCATATCACCTTCTGATCGAAAAAATTTGAGACTTTCTCCAGTACTCTGCACACAACACACTATCACCTTACACTGACCGCGACTTCTCGCTAACGTATCTATCAGACATAGCTCGTCCCTTTACCTTGTCTACTATATTCCGTACGCGTTAAGTCATGCATCAGTCTATTAGGCTCAGCACCATATGTCGCTGGTACGCCAGACT
>NZ_JAAGPN010000077.1:0-35516 GCF_017104805.1 Paraburkholderia sp. Ac-20347
CGAGGTGCAGCACGACGTCCGCCAGCCCGGCAAGGCGCGCAAGACTCGCGCGTGCGTCCAGGTCGCCCGCCACGGGCGTGGCACCCGCGGCACGCAGGATGTCGGCGCGCTCGGCACGACGCGCGAGCGCGAACACATGCGGACGCGCGGGCCGCGCACGCAACTGGTCGACGCAGCGCAGACCGACGTCGCCGCTGCCGACGATGAGAATGCGCGCACGGCGCAGATTTCGTGTGGCAATCATGGTGGAACCATTTTAGCCGCCGAGGCACGGATGCGAGGGCACCGCCCCACCCCACGCTCCGGATTACCGATCACAGACTGGCTTTCTCGAACATGGCATTCAACGTAACGCTCAAGCAAAGCGGCCGGACCTTCCAGGTCGAACCCGACGAACCCATCCTCAACGCGGCGCTGCGTCAGGGCGTCGGCTTGCCCTATGGCTGCAAGAACGGCGCCTGCGGCTCGTGCAAGGGCACGGTCTGCAGCGGCGACGTCGAGCAGCGCGCGCATGCGGCGTCGGCGCTGTCGAATGACGAGCGCACGCGCGGCATGGCGCTGTTCTGCTGCGCGACGGCGCAGACCGACCTCGAAATCGACATCCGCGAAGTGGCGGGCGTCGGCGACATGCAGGTGCGCAAGCTGCCCACCCGCATCGCCGCGATCGAGCGCAAGGCCGACGACGTCGTCGTGCTCAAGCTGCAACTGCCCGCCAACGAGCGCCTTCAGTATCTGGCCGGCCAGTACCTCGAATTCATCCTCAAGGACGGCACGCGCCGCTGCTACTCGATGGCGAGCGCTCCGCACGAGGAAGGTCCGCTCGAACTGCACATCCGCCACATGCCCGGCGGCAAGTTCACCGACCACGTCTTCACGCAGATGAAGGAGCGCGACATCCTGCGCTTCGAAGCGCCGCTCGGCACCTTCTTCCTGCGCGAGGACTCCGACAAGCCCATCGTGCTGCTCGCGTCGGGCACCGGCTTCGCGCCGCTCAAGGCGATCGTCGAGCACGCGGTTCACAAGAACCTGAACCGCCCGATGACGCTCTACTGGGGCGCGCGCCAGAAGAAGGACCTGTATCTGCTGGAACTCGCCGAGCAGTGGGCGAAGGACATCCCGAACTTCCGCTTCGTGCCGGTGCTCTCCGAGCCCGCCGCAGAGGACGCCTGGACCGGCCGCACGGGCTTCGTGCACCGCGCCGTGATCGAGGATCTGGCCGATCTGTCCGGCCATCAGGTCTACGCGTGCGGCGCGCCGGTGATGGTCGAGTCGGCGCAGCGCGATTTCACGCAGCATCACGGCCTGCCCGAAGACGAGTTCTACGCGGACTCGTTCACGAGCGCCGCCGACCTCGCGAATCCGGTCTAAAAGCCTGCCGATGCGCGCGTAACGGCTCGTTGCGCGCGCAATTCCGCGCAATCCGGCCCAATCCCGCGGGTCCGGCGCCCCGCCGCCGCGGCCGCCGTCACGAAAAATTCTTCGGCCGATCGGCGAGATTCGGCACATTGATGGTTTACATCGCCGTTCGGCTTGTCGTATTCTTGCGCCCATGAACCGCCTCCTGTCCGCTCTCCGACGTCGCCGCTCGCCCCACCTTTAGGGCCTGGCTTAGTTACGGACGCGCGTTGCATCGTTCAACGCACAGGAAAGTTCGAATCACGAAAGCCACGGCCAGTCCGTGGCTTTTTGTTTTTCTGCCGTTCCATTCACCTGTTCTCAACCCTTTTTGCAGCCCCAGCGCGGAGCCCGTTGCCATGAATTTTTCCGAGTACCCGATCGAGTCGCTGATGTACATCACCAACCGGCCCGAAATCGTTTTCACGCATGGCAAGGGGTCGTGGCTCTACGACAACGAAGGCAAGCGCTATCTCGACTTCATTCAGGGCTGGGCGGTCAACAGCCTCGGCCACTGCAACGACGGCATGATCGAAGCGATGGACAAGCAGGCGCGCCTGCTCATCAATCCGTCGCCGGCCTTCTACAACGAGCCGATGGCGCGCCTCGCGGGTCTGCTCACCGAGCATAGCTGCTTCGACAAGGTGTTCTTCGCGAACAGCGGCGCGGAAGCCAACGAAGGCGCGATCAAGCTCGCGCGCAAGTGGGGCAAGAAGCATCGCGACGGCGCGTTCGAGATCATCACGTTCGATCACAGCTTCCACGGCCGCACGATCGCGACGATGTCGGCGAGCGGCAAGCCGGGCTGGGACACGATCTACGCACCGCAGGTGCCGGGTTTCCCGAAGGCCGATCTGAACGACATCGCCTCGGTCGAGAAGCTCATCAACGCGAAGACCGTCGCCGTGATGCTCGAGCCGATCCAGGGCGAAGGCGGCGTGATTCCCGCCACGCGCGAATTCATGCAGCAGCTGCGCGCGCTCACGCAGAAGCACGGCATCCTGCTGATCGTCGATGAAGTGCAGACAGGCTGCGGCCGCGCGGGCACGCTGTTCGCCTACGAACTGTCGAACATCGAGCCGGACATCATGACGCTCGGCAAGGGCATCGGCGGCGGCGTGCCGCTCGCGGCGCTGCTCGCGAAAAAGGACGTCTGCGTGTTCGAAGCCGGCGATCAGGGCGGCACCTACAACGGCAACCCGGTGATGACGGCCGCCGGCTACTCGGTGATCTCGCAACTGGTCGCGCCGGGCTTCCTCGAAGGCGTGCGCGCGCGCGGCGAATATCTGCGTGAAAAGCTGCTCGAACTGTCGGCCGAACGCGGCTTCGAGGGCGAGCGCGGCGAAGGTCTGCTGCGCGCGCTGATGCTCGGCAAGGACATCGGCCCGGCGATCGTCGACAAGGCGCGCGACATGCAGCCCGACGGCCTGCTGCTGAACGCGGCGCGCCCGAACCTGCTGCGCTTCATGCCGGCGCTGAACGTGACGACCGAGGAAATCGACCAGATGATGGCGATGCTGCGCACCATCCTCGACTCGCTGTAAGCACACGCAGCCCAGCACGGAGCCCATGCGATGACCGTCACGATCCGCGCCTTCGCCGAAGCCGACACCGAAGCGGTGCTCGCGCTCTGGCGCGAGGCGTTTCCCGAGTACAACGATGCGAGCCGTCCGCATCGCGATCCGCGCCGCTCGATCGCGAACAAGCTCGGCACGCAGCCGGAACTGTTCTTCGTGGCCATCCGGCGCGACGGCGAGAATGACGGCACGCTCGTCGGCTCGGCGATGGCGGGTTACGACGGACATCGCGGCTGGCTGTATTCGGTCGCGGTCGCGCCCGAGGCGCGTCGTCTGGGCCTCGGCACGCGGCTCGTGCGGCACGCCGAAAGCGCGCTGGCCGCGATGGGCTGCCTGAAGCTCAACCTCCAGGTGCTCACCGACAAGCCCGAGGTGCTCGCGTTCTACGACCGCCTCGGCTATCGCGCCGACGCCGTGATCAGTCTCGGCAAGCGTCTTGCCGTGCAGGAGTCCGAAGCGCTCGCCTGAGTGCTGCCGAGGTCGCCGTCAGGACTGCCTTCGGCACAATGAAAAAGCCGCATGGGTTTTGCAACCCATGCGGCTTTTGTCTTATCGGCGCCCGCGAGGAGCGCGTTCGTTCACTCGCTCACTTATTCGCCGAGATACGCTGCGCGCACCTTCGGATCGTCGAGCATCTGCTTGGCTTCGCCTTCCATCGTCACGAGACCGGAGTCCATCACGTAGCCGCGATTCGCCGCCTGCAGCGCGAGACGCGCGTTCTGCTCGACCAGCAGCACCGTGATGCCTTCCGACGAGATCGTGCGCACCACTTCGAAGATCTTCTCGACCATGATCGGCGACAGACCCATCGACGGCTCGTCGAGCAACAGCAGCTTCGGACGGCTGATGATCGCGCGCGCCATCGCCAGCATCTGCTGCTCGCCGCCCGAGAGCGTGCCCGCGAGCTGCGTGGCGCGTTCCTTCAGGCGCGGGAAGAAGCCGAACATGCGCTCGACGTCCTTCTGGATGCCGTCCTTGTCGTTGCGCAGGTACGCGCCCATCTGCATGTTTTCGAGGATCGACATGCGCGCGAAGATGCCGCGGCCTTCCGGCACCATCGCGAGGCCGCGCTTGAGCAGTTCATACGCGGGCACGCCCTTGATCGACTGGCCCATGTACTCGATGTCGCCCGACGCGTACGGCTTCAGACCGGTGATGGCCTTCATCGTCGTGGTCTTGCCCGCGCCGTTCGCGCCGATCAGCGTGACCAGCTCGCCCGCGCGGACTTCCATGTCCACGCCCTTGACCGCCTGAATGCCGCCGTAGTTGACCTGCAGGCCCTTGATTTTCAGAACCGGTGTAGACATCAGTGAACCCCCGCACCCAGATACGCCTCGATCACCTTCGGATCCTTCTGCACGTCTTGCGGCAGACCCTCGGCGATCACCTTGCCATAATCGAGCACTGTCATCCGGTTGCACAGGCCCATCACCAGTTTCACGTCGTGCTCGATCAGCAGGATGGTCTTGCCATCGGCGCGGATCTTGTCGAGCAGGCGCGTGAGTTCGACCTTCTCGGTCGCGTTCATGCCGGCCGCCGGCTCGTCGAGCGCGAGCAGCTTCGGATCGGTCGCGAGCGCGCGCGCGATTTCCAGACGGCGCTGGTGGCCGTACGAGAGATTGCGCGACGTGTAGTCCGCGTATTGCGCGATGCCCACGTATTCGAGCAGTTCGAGCGCGCGTTCCTTGATCTCGCGTTCTTCCTTGCGCTCCGAAGGCGTCTGGAACACCGCGCCCAGCAGGCCGTGCTTCGTGCGCACGTGACGGCCGACCATCACGTTTTCGAGCGCCGTCATGCCGCCGAACAGACGGATGTTCTGGAAGGTGCGCGCGATGCCCGCCTTCGCCACCTGATAGACGGCGGTCGGCGTATAGGCTTCGCCGTCGAGCTTGAACTCGCCCGAATCGGGCGTGTAGAGACCGGTGATCACGTTGAAGAACGTGGTCTTGCCCGCGCCGTTCGGGCCGATCAGACCGTAGATCGTGCCTTCCTCGATTTGCAGGCCCACGTCGGAGAGCGCCTGCAGGCCGCCGAAGCGCTTGTTCACGCCCTTCACGGACAGGCGGATGGATTTATTGCTCATGTTCTGTTCCTCTCCTGTTCGCAATCAGGCGCGCACCGGCTTCTTGCTGCCGCGTCGGGCGATCTTCGCGATCTTGTCTTCGTGCTTCGGCGACGGCCACAGGCCTTCCGAGCGATACAGCATGATCACGACCATGGCGAGACCGTAAAGCAGCTGGCGAATCACTTCCGTATCGACGATTTCATGGCCGAACAGCATGTGCTGGAGCGGGCCCATCGTCGAGCGCAGGAACTCGGGGAAAATCGCGAGCAGCACAGCGCCGAGAATCACGCCGGGGATGTGGCCCATGCCGCCGAGCACCACGCAGGCGAGCACCACGACCGATTCCCAGAACGTGAACGATTCCGGCGACACGAAGCCCTGGAACGCACCGAACATCGCGCCCGACAGGCCGCCGAACGACGCGCCCATCGCGAACGCCAGCAGCTTCACGTTACGCGTGTTGATGCCCATGGCCTTGGCGGCGATTTCGTCTTCGCGGATCGCGGCCCAGGCGCGGCCGATACGCGAGTGCTGCAGACGCGTACACACCCAGATCACGAGCAGCGCGCAGATCACGAAGGCGTAGTAATACATATAGACCGACGTGAACGTGAAGCCGAGGACCTCGTGCGGCTGCGCCAGGTTGAAGCCGAACACCTGCAGCGGCGCCACGCCCGTGATGCCCTGCGGGCCGTTGGTGATGTTCACCGGACGGTCGAGGTTGTTCATGAAGATACGAACGATTTCCCCGAAGCCCAGCGTCACGATCGCGAGGTAGTCGCCGCGCAGACGCAGCGTCGGCGCGCCGAGCAGAATGCCCGCGATCGCCGCGAACGCCATCGCGCACGGAATCACGATCCAGTACGGCGTATGCAGGCCGCCCGGGAACATGCTGGCGATCCACGCGAACTGCGAGGTCAGGTGCGGCGACGTCAGCAGCGCGGCCGTGTAGGCGCCCACCGCGTAGAACGCGATATAGCCCAGGTCCAGCAGACCGGCGAAACCCACCACCACGTTCAGGCCCAGCGCGAGCATCACGTAGAGCATCGCGAAGTCGAGCACGCGCACCCAGTAGTTGCCGCCCGTTGCGCCCACCACGAACGGCAGCGCGGCCACGACGATCGCGGTCACGATGCCGATCGCGTACGTGCGCGTCGTGTTCTTCTCGGGGATGAGCGTCGTCGACGGCTCGATCGGTTGAATTGAAGTCATGTTGATCTACTCCCTCTTATGCGCGATCCGCGACACGTTCGCCCAGCAGCCCCGACGGACGGAACACGAGCACCACGATCAGCACGACGAATGCGAACACGTCCTGATAGTTACTGCCGAACACCCCGCCGGTCAGATTGCCGATGTAACCCGCGCCGAGCTGCTCGATCAGACCGAGCACCACGCCGCCGACCATCGCGCCGCCGAGATTGCCGATACCGCCCAGCACCGCGGCCGTGAAGGCCTTCATGCCGGGGATGAAGCCCATGTAGAAGTGCGCGTTGCCGTATTCCGAGGCGATCATCACGCCCGCCAGCGCCGCGAGCGCCGAGCCGATCATGAAGGTCGCCGAAATCACGAAGTTCGGGTTCACGCCCATCAGGCTCGCGTTAGCCGGGTTTTCGGCGATCGCACGCATTGCGCGGCCGAGCTTGGTCCGGTGCACGAGGATCAGCAGGCCCGCCATCACGAGGAACGCGACCACGATGATCACGATTTCAGTCGGCGAGATCACAGCGCCCACGCCGGTCTCGGTCGGCTTGATGACGTTGATCGGATCGGTCGAGATGAGCTGCGGGAAGGCCAGCGGATTGCGGCCCCAGATGATCATCGCGAGCGTCTGCAGCAGGATCGACACGCCGATCGCGGTGATCAGCGGCGCGAGACGCGGCGCGCGGCGCAGCGGCCGGTAGGCGACCCGTTCGATGGTGTACCCGACGAACGCACAGACCACGGCGGCGATCACGAGCGCGATGCACAGCGTGGGGATGTTCCCGAGGCCGGGGAAGTGATTCTGCAGCACCGTAATCGCGGAGAGCGCCACCATCGCGCCGACCATGAGCACGTCGCCGTGCGCGAAATTGATGATGCCCAAAATCCCGTACACCATCGTGTAGCCCAGTGCAATGATGGCGTAGATGCTGCCAAGCACCAGCCCATTCAGGATCTGCTGGACGAAAATATCCATTTAATGCTCCTTAGCCCGTGCGACCGGATTCGCGCTGTCATCGGCCGGTGGGCGATGTTTTACGGAACCGCAACGACACTTTCGGGTACTGAAGTAAAAGACCGGTAACGGTTGGCCACACCCGGTTCGCGTTGTCGCTGTGTTGCAGCGGCAGGCTCGCCGGAAGCGGATGCAAAAACGGCACCGTCGGATGGTTCGGTGCCGTCGGGTTCAACTACCTGTCACATTCGCTGCGACGCGTGCGCGGCCCGCCTTGCGGCCGGCTGCGCAAACGCCATACGCCATGACTCCCTGGATCGGGCCGAGAATCTCTGCCTCGCCACCGTTTACGGCAGCATGGGCCAGGACCTTTCGGACCGCGACAAAAACCGCTCTCGCGCCGCGGCTATCACATGCAACATGTGTGCCAGCCGTGCGTGCAACGAGCGCGTCTGCCGACCCGGACGGCGTTGCGACGCGTGCTTCCCCGTGCGCTCCGCCGTTCTGATCGTCGTGTCCCAACCGCGGACAAGCTTCCTCCGGGAGTGCAACGGTCATCGATGTCACGCCCCTGCCCCGTCGTGCACCGCGGATGTGCCACGCCTTGCGCGGCGCAACCGCAGCCGCGACAGTTGCGGCAACAGCAAACTCGATTTGCATTAAACAGGTCTCCTGCGCCTTCCGAAATGCTTGCCTGATGGGCCTCGCGCAGACGTCCGGCCCTCAGAACGCGCGCATTGTAACTCCAATTATGCAGGCGGCAATATTGTTGAATCGGCAGGGTTTTCCTGCATTGCAACCATTTTCGAGAAAGCATCCCAACAACGGTTGCACCCTAGGTTGCGCCGTATTTTCGTGCATCAGTTGCACCAAAAATCGGCAGAACTAACATCAAGTGTTGTGACGGCCAGGCGCGATGCCTTATCGGGCGGGCATCGGCTGCACCACGATGAACAATTAAATAGTGATGGAGTTCGCGCACGCATTTGGTGCGCACGCAGAAAAGTACTTAATGAGACAAGGATTTAACGGGGTCAGATAGACGGTTCGGACCCTGCCCCATAGCGAAAACACCTAGTCCAACCGGCCGTAGCGACGCGGTTCACCGCACACTTTTATTTATCGGTCCCCATTTATTTGGGCGGCGGCCGGCGGCGTCGAGGCATAAAAAAAGCGCGCCCAAAGGCGCGCTTCTTCATGAACGGACTGACTGAACAGTCAGACGCTCGCGGCGATCAGGCCACCTGCCCGAGCCCGCGCGGCAGCGGAAACGCGATGTTTTCCTCGATGCCTTCGAGCGCGCGCACGTTGCGCACGCCCAGTTCGTTCAGACGCTGGATGATCTTCTGCGCGAGCGCTTCGGGCGCCGACGCACCGGCCGTCAGGCCGATACGGCGCTTGCCTTCGAGCCAGGCCGGATCGATCTGATCGGGCGCGTCCACCATATAGGCGGGGATGCCGCGCTTTTCGGCCACTTCGCGCAGGCGATTCGAATTCGAGCTGTTCGGGCTGCCGACCACGATCACGACGTCGCACTGCGGCGCCATGAACTTCACCGCGTCCTGGCGGTTTTGCGTGGCGTAGCAGATGTCCTGCTTCTTCGGCTCGCGGATGCCCGGGAAGCGCGCCTTGAGCGCTTCGATGATCTCGGCGGCGTCGTCGACGGACAGCGTGGTCTGCGTGACGAACGCGACGCGCGCCGGATCGCGCAGCGACAGCGCCTCGACGTCGGCGATGTCCTCGACGAGATACATGCCTTCGTGCGCCTGACCCATCGTGCCTTCGACTTCCGGGTGGCCCTTGTGGCCGATCATCACGATGTCGAGGCCTTCATCGCGCATCTTCGCGACTTCGACGTGCACCTTGGTCACGAGCGGACAGGTGGCGTCGTAGACGCGCAGCCCGCGCGCCTCGGCGTCGGAGCGCACGGCCTTCGACACGCCATGCGCGCTGAAGATGACGGTATTGCCGGACGGCACTTCATCGAGCTGCTCGATGAAGATCGCCCCTTTCTTGCGAAGGTCCTCGACCACGTACGCGTTGTGGACGATCTCGTGGCGCACATAGATGGGCGCGCCGTGGATCTGGATGGCGCGCTCGACGATCTCGATGGCGCGATCGACGCCGGCGCAAAAGCCACGCGGCTGCGCGAGCAGGATTTCGGCTTCGGCGATTTGAGCGCGGTCGACGACAGTAGACGTGTCCGTGGAGGTCATGGGCTTTACAGGATTCCGATGATTTGCACTTCGAACGCAACCGCCTGGCCAGCGAGCGGATGGTTGAAATCGAACAGCGCGGAGGTTTCGTTCACTTCCTTGAGCACGCCCGCGTAGCGGTTGCCGTCGGGTGCGTTGAATTCGATGAGATCGCCCGGATTGAACGACTCGCCAATCATGGCGTTGTCGCGCAGCGTCTTGAGCGAAATGCGCTGGATCAAGTCGGGGTTGCGCTGACCGAAGGCGATGCCCGGTTCTAGCTGAAAGGTGGAGTGGTGACCGACCTTCAACCCTTGCAGAATGTTTTCCAGCGGCGGCGCAAGCTGCCCGGCGCCCAGCAGCAGCGTGGCGGGCCGGTCGGCAAACGTGTTGACGATTTCGGTGCCGTCGGCGAGGGAAAGCCGGTAATTCAGCGTGACGTGGGAACCCGGTTTCACCTCGGAAATATCGATGATGCTCATGCGGTACTCGTTTCGTCTGGTCGCGCCCTCGGGCGCCGGTCGGTCGCGCGAGGGCGCGCGAGCGGAAAAGCCCCATTGTAAGCCACATAGTTCCTGGACGGACGCCACATGCAAGCGGCATCCACGTCCGCAACGAGGAGATTCAATTGGTGAAAATTGCCTGCGATACGCCCCTCTGGAACGACGAGCCCAGGCCCAGGCGCCGTGCCATGCCGCGCGAGCGGCTGCGCGAAGCCGGTCCGGCGGCGCTCTCCGATCTGGAACTGGTTGCACTGCTGCTCGGCTCGGGTCTGCCGGGCCATAACGTCTTCGACGTGGCGCGCGCCCTGCTCGATCACTTCAAATCCTTACGCGCGATGCTCGACGCGCCGCCCGAGGAATTCGAAAGCGTGCGCGGCATCGGCCCGGCGAAGGCGGCCATCCTGATGGCCGTGGTCGAACTGGCTCGGCGTGCACTCGCCGAGCAGCTGGAAGAAAAGCCGCTCGTCGACTCGCCCGGCGCGGTCGAAGACTATCTGCGCCTGATGATCGGCGGCCGCTCGCAGGAAGTGTTCGTCTGCCTCTTTCTCGACGTGCGCCATCGCCTGATCCGCTACGAGGAAATCGCGCGCGGATCGCTCACGCACATGGCGGTGTATCCGCGTGAAATCGTGCGGCGCGCGCTGATGCTCAACGCCGCGAGCCTGATCGTCGCCCACAACCACCCGTCCGGCGCAGTCCAGCCGAGTGCGAGCGACCGCCGCCTCACGCGGGTGCTGCGCGACACGCTGGCGCTCGTGGAAGTGCAACTCGTCGATCACATGATCATCGGCGCGCGGGAGACGTTTTCTTTTGCTCGCCACGGACTAGACTGAAAGCGGGCCGCCGAACGCCGCGACGCACGACCAACCCGCATCCTGGCCGCACCCAACCCGCGCGCGTTCCGGCACGCTTTTATGCGTGTTTGCGGAAGGCGTCGGCGCCGCGACCGTCGTGCATCCACACGACATGATCTGCAAATCGTGTTTGATTTTCCTGGGCTTTTTCTGCTAGACTCTCGGTTTGCCTATTTCCAACCCTGTTCCGAAGGCCCGTCAAGGCGTTCCGGGGGAAATATGGCCTGGGTTCGAGGTTGTCTCTCATCCATACGTGAGCGCGCTCTTATTCCGGCCATTTCTCGCCTGGGAAACTTAAGCGGCTCTCGAACTCAGAATTTCCGTAGGAGTGTACTCATGGCACGTGTATGCCAAGTCACTGGGAAAGCGCCGATGAGCGGCAACAACGTTTCCCACGCTAACAACAAAACCAAGCGCCGTTTCCTCCCGAATCTGCAAAATCGCCGTTTCTGGGTTGAAAGCGAAAACCGTTGGGTGCGTCTGCGCATCTCGAACGCAGGCCTGCGCCTGATCGACAAGAACGGCATCGACTCCGTGCTCGCAGACCTGCGCGCACGCGGCGAACTGTAAGGAGTAAGTCATGGCCAAGGGTATCCGCGACAAGATCAAGCTCGAGTCGACCGCAGGCACGGGTCACTTCTACACGACCACGAAGAACAAGCGCAACATGCCGGAAAAAATGTCGATCAAGAAGTTCGACCCGGTTGTTCGCAAGCACGTCGAGTACAAGGAAACGAAGATCAAGTAAATCTTGATCCGAGCCTGACGAAGACATTCAAAGCCCCGCTCTCGAGCGGGGCTTTGTTATTTCTGCCCCGCTTTCGTCGCGGCTTTTTTGTTTTCCAGCGTCTCTGTTCACCATCGCGTAACGATCTTTTGATCTCTACCTACACGGTGTAGCTTTTCGTCGGCTCCCCTATCGGAGTATGCTTCCCGCTTCACTCGCCGCCGGCGGCGGCAGAAAGCGCAGAACAAGAGAGACGGAGAAGCAGCACCATGAATTTCGATGTAGCGATCGTCGGCAGCGGGCTGGCGGGACTGAGCGTGGCCCTGAATCTGGCCGAAACGCGCCGCGTGGTGATCATCGCCAAACGCGCGATGACCGAAGGCGCGAGCGATCGCGCGCAAGGCGGCATCGCCGCGGTGCTCGATTCGGCGGACAGCGTCGAAAACCACGTCGACGACACGCTGGTCGCCGGCGGCGGTCTGTGCGACGAGGCGGCCACGCGCTACATCGTCGAGCATGGCCGCGAAGCGATCGAATGGCTGATCGGCCAGGACGTGCCCTTCACGAAGGACGCCGCCGCCGAGCTCGGTTTCCATCTCACGCGCGAAGGCGGCCACAGCCATCGCCGCATCATTCACGCCGCCGACGCCACCGGCCACGCCGTGGTGCAAACACTGCTCGAACGCGCGCGCCAGCATCCGAACATCACGATCCTCGAAGATCATCAGGCGATCGACGTGATCACCTCGGATCGTCTCGGCCTGCCGGGCCGCCGCTGCCACGGTCTCTACGCGCTAGACCTCAAGAACGACCGCACGGTCACGATCCAGGCGCCGCACACGGTGCTGGCGACGGGCGGCGCGGGCAAGGTCTATCTCTACACGACGAACCCCGACACCGCGACCGGCGACGGCATTGCGATGGCCTGGCGCGCCGGTTGCCGCGTGGCGAACATGGAGTTCATCCAGTTCCACCCGACCTGCCTGTTCCACCCGCACGCGAAGTCGTTCCTGATTTCCGAAGCCGTACGCGGCGAAGGCGGCGTGCTGCGCCTGCCGGACGGCACGCGTTTCATGCCCGAACACGACGCGCGCGCCGAACTCGCGCCGCGCGACATCGTGGCCCGCGCGATCGACTTCGAGATCAAGAAGCACGGCATCGACTGCGTGCATCTGGACATCAGCCATCAGCCGCCCGCGTTCCTCGAAGAGCACTTCCCGACCATCCTCGCGCGCTGCCGCGAGTTCGGCATCGACATCACGAAAGAGCCGATTCCAGTCGTGCCCGCCGCGCACTACACCTGCGGCGGCGTGGTCACCGACCTCGCGGGCCGCACCGATCTCGCGGGCCTCTACGCGGTCGGCGAGACCTCGTACACGGGGCTGCACGGCGCGAACCGCCTCGCGTCCAACTCGCTGCTCGAATGTCTGGTGATCGGCCGCTCGGCGGCGGAAGCGATCGAAGCCGAAGGCTTCGAAGCGGCCGCGCACGCCCCGCTGCCCGACTGGGACGAAAGCCGCGTGTCCGATTCCGACGAAGAAGTCGTGGTCGCGCACAACTGGGACGAGCTACGCCGCCTGATGTGGAATTACGTCGGCATCGTGCGCACCGACAAGCGTCTGGAGCGCGCGCAACACCGCATTTCGCTGCTGCGCGACGAAATCCAGGAGTACTACGCGAATTTCCGCGTGACGCGCGATCTGCTGGAGCTGCGCAACCTCGTCGAAGTGGCCTCGCTGATCGTCGAGAGCGCGCGCTCGCGACGCGAAAGCCGTGGTCTGCATTACAGCCGCGACTGGCCGAACTCGCTGCCGAAGGCGCTGCCGACCGTGCTCGCACCCGAGCGCGTGCGCAATCGCAACGTCGCGTAAACCGTCGCGCGAATAAAAAAGGCCGCCTCTCGCGAGGCGGCCTTTTTGCATCTGGAAGCGCGTGATGTATTGCGCTCAGACGATCCGCATCGAGTAGTCGGTCGCGCGCACGTCCTTCGTAAGCGCACCGATCGACACGCGATCGACACCGGTTTCGGCAATCGTGCGCACCGAATCGAAGTTCACGCCGCCCGAGACTTCGAGCAGCGCGCGCCCCGCCGTGCGCTTGACCGACTCGCGCATCATCTCGAACGAGAAGTTGTCGAGCAGCACCGAGGTCGCGCCGTGCGCGAGCGCCGTGTCGAGCTGGTCGAGCGTTTCGACTTCGATCTGGATGGGCACGCCCGCGTTCAGCGCGAGCGCCGCGTCCATGGCCGCGCCCACGCCGCCCGCCGCCGCGATATGGTTTTCCTTGATCAGAATGCCGTCGTACAGCGCGAGGCGCTGATTCGCGCCGCCGCCCACGCGCACCGCGTACTTCTGCGCGAGCCGCAGGCCCGGCAGCGTCTTGCGCGTGTCGAGAATGCGCGTTTGCGTGTGCGCGATGGCGTCCACGTAACGGCGCGTCGCGCTCGCCACGCCCGACAGCAGCTGCAGAAAGTTCATGGCGTTGCGCTCGGCCGTGAGCAGCGCGCGCGCCGGCCCGCGCAGCGAGCACACCACCGAGTCGGCCGTCATGCGCTCGCCTTCGCGATAGTGCCAGCGCACGTCGATGCGCGCGTCGACCTGCTTCACCACGGCGTCGAACCACAGCACGCCGCACAGCACCGCGTCTTCGCGCACGATGATGCGCGCGTCGCGCACTTCGTCGGCGGGCACGAGGCGGCCGGTCTGGTCGCCGGTTCCGACGTCTTCGTTCAGCGCATCCGCGACATTGCGCGCAATCGCCGCGTCGAACGCCGCGCCGTACTGCGCACGCACCTCGGGCAACACGGACGACACCGCGTCCACCGCCAGCAATTCCAGTGCACCCATCAAGCCGCTCCCACGTTCGAGAACAGCGCGCCGTCGCGCGCGAGATCGCCGCTCGCCTGCACGCGGCGCTTGTGCTCCGCCGCGAACGCCAGCATGCGGTCGATCGGCAGACGCGCGCGCTCGCCGATGGCGGCATCGACGAAAATTTCGTTGTGGCCGCGTTCGAGCACGTCCGCGAGATTCGCGAGGCCGTTCATCGCCATCCACGGGCAATGCGCGCAGCTCTTGCAGGTCGCGCTGTTGCCGGCCGTGGGCGCTTCGATGAAGGTCTTGCCCGGCGCCGCGAGGCGCATCTTGTGCAGAATGCCCAGATCGGTCGCGACGATGAAACGCTGTGCGTCGAGCTTCACGGCGGCGTCGATCAGCTGCGTGGTCGAGCCGACCACATCCGCGAGCGCGACCACGCCTTCGGGCGATTCCGGGTGCACGAGAATCTTCGCGTCCGGATATTCGGCGCGCAGCAGATCGAGTTCGATGCCCTTGAACTCGTCGTGCACGAGGCACGAGCCCTGCCACAGCAGCATGTCGGCGCCGGTCTTCTTCTGGATGTAGCTGCCCAGATGGCGGTCGGGCGCCCAAAGGATCTTTTCGCCCTTCGCGTGCAGATCGGCGACGATTTCGAGGCCGATCGACGAGGTGACCATCCAGTCCGCGCGCGCCTTCACGGCCGCGCTGGTGTTCGCGTACACGACCACGGTGCGGTCGGGATGCTGGTCGCAGAACGCCGAAAATTCGTCGACGGGGCAGCCGAGGTCGAGCGAGCAGGTCGCGTCGAGGTCCGGCATGAGAATGCGCTTGTTCGGGCTCAGGATCTTCGCGGTCTCGCCCATGAAGCGCACGCCCGCGACGACCAGCGTCTGCGCATCGTGATCGCGACCGAAACGCGCCATTTCGAGCGAATCGGCCACGCAGCCGCCGGTTTCGTCCGCCAGCTCCTGCAATTCGGGATCGACGTAATAGTGCGCGACGAGCACCGCCTTTTCGCGCTTGAGCAACGCGCGAATGCGCTCCTTCAATGCAACGCGCTCCGCCGCCGACGGCGCATCGGGCACCGTCGCCCACGCCTGCCCGACGCTGCACACCGCGCCTTGCGGCCGGTCGTACTCGACCGCTCTGATTGCCTGACTCATGATCTCCTCTACCGGCCGGAACGCGCGCTTTCGCTTTCGTTCCGACCCCATGCCAGTTGCAGCCCTGCCGATCGCCACGGTACGCAACCCGCGCCAAGCACCGGTTTTTCCGCGGCCCAAAAAGAAAAACCCCGCCAGCGCGGGGTTTTGTGACGTACCTGAATTCTAATGGATTTTTCCGCCGCTCACGCAGGCCGCATGGGCCGGGAGCGCGTATCCATCCACGAAATCAGGCGTAGCGGCGCAGGCGCGTCGCGAATTCCTGGAGTGCCTTGATGCCGCTTTGTTCGGCGCGATGGCACCAATCCTGGAGCTGCGTGAGCAGTTGTTCGCGCGAGGCGCTCGAACGTTCCCAGATGGCCGCGAGTTCGTTACGCAGTTCGATGAACGTGCGCAGCTTCTGGCTGTTCGCGAAGATCTGTGGCAGTTGACGCTTTTGCGGCTCGTTCAGGCTGGCTTCTTCCTTGTCGAACCACTTGCGCGCGCCGCGCATGACCTTGTACTTCTCGCGCTCGCCGACTTCCTTCAGATGCGCCAGCTCCTGGCGATATGCCTGCTTCACGACCGTGGCGTAACGCGCCATCACTTCATAGCGGTTCGACAGCACGGCTTGCAGCGTTTCGTGGTCCGGCACCAGCTTGGTCTTGGTCAGACGCGGCGTGGGCGCGACCTTCTTGACCTTGGCGAGGCCGACAGCCTGCATCATGCGGATGTACATCCAGCCGATGTCGAACTCGTACCACTTGCTCGACAGCTTCGCCGAGGTGGCGAAGGTGTGGTGATTGTTGTGCAGCTCTTCACCGCCGATGATGATGCCGAGCGGGAACAGGTTCGTGCTGGCGTCCGACGAATTGAAGTTGCGATAGCCCCAGAAGTGGCCGAGACCGTTCACGACGCCGGCGGCCCAGAACGGGATCCACGCCATCTGCACGGCCCAGACGGAAAGACCGACCAGACCGAACAGTGCCACGTCGATCACCATCATGATGCTCACGCCGAGGATCGGGAAGCGCGTGTAGACGTTGCGCTCCATCCAGTCGTTGGGCGTGCCGTGGCTGAAACGGCGCAGCGTTTCTTCGTTCTTCGCTTCGGCGCGATAGAGTTCGGCGCCTTCGAGCAGCACCTTCCAGATGCCGCGCGTTTGCGGGCTGTGCGGATCTTCCTCGGTCTCGCATTTGGCGTGGTGCTTGCGGTGAATCGCGGCCCACTGACCCGTCAGCATGCCCGTGGTCATCCACAGCCAGAAACGGAAGAAGTGACTCATGATCGGGTGCAGCTCGAGCGCACGGTGCGCCTGGCAACGGTGCAGATACACCGTGACGCCGACGATCGTGATGTGAGTGGCCACCGCCGCGAACAGCAGGATTTGCCACCACGTGAAATGCAGCACGCCGTGCGCGAGGAAATCAAGCAAGGAATTCAACAAGGTTTGTACCCGTGAAACGTAGCGCGGCGGCCTTTCAGCCCGAAACCGCTGTCAAGAAAGTGAAAGCGTACAGCAGGAGGTTGGACGGCATTCTACTAGAACCGTTCCAAGTGTTTGTAACAAATGAAGATTTTTTTCTTTAACGGCCGCGGAGTCAACCTTCTTTAGGGCGCCAGAGGCGGTTTGCCGCACATTCGTCACGCCCTTCCGACCCCTTCCTACCTTTCGTCCGCCGCCGCCTGGGGTTGATCCCGGGGTTGTTCCCCGCCAGGCGTCTCGTTCTGTCCCCGAACGGGCGGACCGGCCACCGGCATGGCGCCGCCGATGATGCGCACCTCGCGCTGCGCGAACGGGATCGAAATACCCGCTTCGTTGTACAGACGCCAGATGTTCATGTTCACCGCCGAACGCACGCTCGACGTGCCGTTGGCCGCGTCGGCGATCCAGAAACCGAGTTCGAGATTGATGCCGTCGCCGCCGAAACTCGCCAGATACGGCGTCGGGGCCGGATCGGTCAGCACACGCTCGACGCCCTCGCCCGCCCGCGCGAGCAGCGCCATCGCCTGATCGAGATCGGTGTCGTAGGCGACCTGCACCGCCGCCTTGGCGTAGCCGCGCGTCAGATACGAGGACTGGTTCTGCACCACATCGGTGATCAGCTTTTCGTTCGGGATCAGCGTCTCCACGCCGTCGAGCCCGCGCACGACCGTGTAGCGCGTGCGGATCTGCGTGACCTTGCCCGCGAGTCCGCTCACGTTGATGGTGTCGCCCAGACGCAACGAGCGGTCGATCAGAATGATGAAGCCCGACACGTAATTGCTCGCGATCTTCTGCAAGCCGAAGCCGAGGCCGACGCCCAGCGCGCCGCCGAACACGCCCAGCACCGTGATGTCGATGCCGACGATCGACAGGCTGAACAGAATGGCCGCGAACACCAGCAGCGCGCGGCCCACGCGCGCGAGCACAACGCGCAGATTGGCGTCGATGGTGGTCGCGCGCATCAGCCGGTCCTCGAGCGCCGCGCCCGCCCAGACGGCCACGATCATCGTCACGCAGACCCACAGCACGCCGTTGGACAGCGACAGCAGGCTCACATGCGCGGTGCCGATGCGAAAGCGCACGCTCTCCATCCACGCGAGCACGTCGTCCTGAATGCCGAGCACGGTGAACAGCATGCCGAGCCAGACGATCAGCGACACGAGCTTTTCGACGATGCCGAGCCACGCGTGCGTCTGGCCGTTGCGGCCGAACACGCGCCGCGCGAAGAAGAACGCGATGTAGATGAGCCCGATGCCGAACAGCGGCACCAGCGCGAGATTGAGCAGCGACGTGTGGATGAAATTGCTGGCGATCTCGCGCGCGATCCAGACGCAGCCGGCGCCGATCAGCGGGAAAAAGGCGCGCGACAGGCTTTCGGCGCCGAAGCGCAGGCCTTCATAGCGATCCTGGCGGCGCGCTTCGAGCACGCGCCGCAGCAGCCGCGCGAGCAGCCACGCCAGCACGAGCGCGCCGATCAGCACGCCGGCCTGCCAGAGCATGACCGGCTGGCCGAAATCGCGGATCACGCCGCCCAGCATGTGCGAAAAAATGCGGTTTTCCATCATGGGTTTGCGAATTCAAACGGCGCGGGGCCGCCCGATCGGAATCGGACGGCCCCGCGTTGCTACAGCCGTTGCTACAGCTTCTGACACGTTCACCGCACTTCCAGCCCGCGGTGAGTTCAACCGCTTATTCCTGCGTTGCGTCCGGTTCGGCGGCTGCGGGCTGCTGAGCCTTGGCGATCGCGTCGGCGGCTTCGGTCGCGGCAGCGGCCTCTTCCGGCGTGGTCGCGGCGGCAGCCTTTTTCGTCTTCGGCTGCGCGTCGCCGCGGCGCTCCAGCACGGCGGCGAAGAAGCCGTCGGTGGCGTGACGATGCGGCCACAGCGAGAGGTAGTCGCCGGTATCGAGACCCACGCGCTGTTCCGCCAGCACGTCGCGCGCGCTGACCAGCACGAAGTCCGGATGCGCGTCGAGGAACTGCTTCACGACCGCTTCGTTCTCGGCTTCGAGAATGCTGCAGGTCGCGTAGACCAGACGGCCGCCGCGCTTGAGCAGACGCGCGGCGCTCGTGAGAATCGACAGTTGCTTGGGCGCGAGTTCGGCGACCGACTCGGGCGACTGGCGCCACTTGAGGTCGGGATTGCGGCGCAGCGTGCCCAGCCCCGAGCACGGCGCATCGACCAGCACGCGGTCGATCTTGCCGATCAGACGCTTGATCTTGGCGTCGTGCTCGCTGTCGATCAGCACCGGATTGACGTTCGAGAGGCCGCTGCGCGCAAGGCGCGGCTTGAGCTTCGCGAGACGGCGATCGGAGATGTCGAACGCGTAGAGACGGCCCGACGAGCGCATCATCGCGCCGAGCGCCAGCGTCTTGCCGCCCGCGCCCGCACAGAAGTCCACCACCATCTCGCCACGGCGCGGCGCGACCAGCGAGCACAGCAGCTGGCTGCCTTCGTCCTGCACTTCGAACCAGCCGTCCTTGAAGGCGTCGAGGCGCGACAGCGCCGGCTTGCCCGTTACGCGCACGCCGTTCGGCGCGAACGGCGTCTCGCCGGCCTCGATGCCGGCCGCGGCCAGCGAGCGCATCAGCTCGTCGCGGCTCGCCTTGATCGGATTCGAGCGCAGGTCGAGCGGCGCCGGATAGTTGAGCGCGGACGCCAGTTGCGCCATTTCGGCGGCGTCGAAACGCGATTCGAGCGCCTTCAGGATCCACTCGGGCAGATTGAGCTGCACGCGCTGCGGCAGGCTCGCCGGATCGATCTTCGCGACGTGTTCGAGCCAGTTCGCCTCGGCGTCCGAGACGAAGGGACGGATCGCCGAGCGCCCCGCCGTGGCCATCAGGCCGAGCAGCGTGAGGCGGCGCGTCGGGCTGCCCGTGCCGCTTTCGGCCAGGTGCGCGAACTCCATGCGACGGCGCAGCACGGCGAACACGGCTTCGGCGATCACGCCGCGCTCACCGTGGCCAAGCTTCGGATGCTCGCGGAAAAAACGGCTCGTGATCGCGTCGGCGGGGCCGGCGAACTTGAGCACATCGGCGAGCAGCGTCTCGGTTTGTCCAATCAAAAATCCATGCAGCCTCATGCGCCCTCCCCGGCGTTGTGTGCTTGTGCTTCGTTTACATCGTCAAGGAAGAGCCATTGCGGCTCGGGCGGCGAGAGCGTCACACGTCCGCCGTCGAGCGCGAGGCGCCCTTCGACGAACCAGCGCACCGCGCGCGGATAAATAACATGTTCGGTCTTGAGCACGCGCGCGGCCAAAGCCGCGGCGTCGTCGCCCGCGCGCACCGGAATGCCCGATTGCGCGACGATAGGACCATGATCCAGCGTGGGCGTGACGAAATGCACCGTGGCGCCGTGCACGCGGCAACCCGCGTCGAGCGCCTGCTGGTGCGTCTTGAGGCCCGGAAAGCTCGGCAGCAGCGACGGATGGATATTGAGCATCCGACCCGAATAATGCGTGACGAAACCTTCGGTGAGCACGCGCATGAAGCCCGCGAGCACGACGAGATCGGGCGCATAACCGTCGATGGTTTGCGCGAGCGCCGCGTCGAAGGCGGCGCGATCCGGATACTGGCGATGATCGACCACCGCCGTGGCAATGCCATGCGACGCCGCGAACGCAAGGCCCGCGGCGTCGGGACGGTTGGCAATCACGGCGGCGATGCGCGCCGGCCAGGCTTCGTGCGCGCACGCGCGCACGATGGCTTCCATGTTGCTGCCCCGCCCCGAAATCAGGATGACGAGATTTTTCATCCGCGGATTTTATCATCGGGGACGACGCCCGACGTTCGGGCGGGAGCGATCGCCCTCGCGTGCGTTTATAATCTCCTGTTTAGTCGCGGCTCCGGCCGCACCACCGGTCATATCGAGCGCGCACGGCCCGCGCGCTTTTCGAGGTTCCTCCAGGTTCCGCTATCGTGAGAGTTTTCCGCGGTCTCCCCAACGCCGAAAGTCGCGCGCCCTGCGCGCTCACCATCGGCAATTTCGACGGTGTCCACCGCGGACATCAGGCGCTGCTCGCGCGCGTGCGCGAAGCCGCTGACGCGCGCGGCCTGCCGGTCTGCGTGATGACCTTCGAGCCGCATCCCCGCGAGTTCTTCAATCCCGCCAGCGCCCCGCCGCGCATCGCCATGCTGCGCGACAAGCTCGAAGCGCTGCGCGAGAACGGCGTGGACCGCGTGGTGGTCGAGCATTTCAACCACACCTTCGCGAGCCAGTCGCCGGACGCGTTCGTCGAGCGCATCATCGTGGGCGGCCTGCACGCGCGCTGGATGATGATCGGCGACGACTTCCGCTACGGCGCGAAGCGTGCGGGCGATTTCGCCTCGCTGCAGCTCGCGGGCCGCGAACACGGCTTCGAAGTCGAACAGATGGCCACCGTCGCCGACCCGTCGGGCGTGCGCATTTCCAGCTCCGCCGTGCGCACGCAGCTCGCGGCCGGCGATCTGGACGCCGCGCGCGCCTCACTCGGCCGGGGCTACGAAATCAGCGGACACGTCGTGCACGGCCTGAAGCTCGGCCGCGACCTCGGCTTTCCCACGCTGAATCTGCCGATCGGCCACAAGCGCCCCGCGCTCAAGGGCATTTTCGTCGTGCAGGTTCACGGTATCGCCGACCACCCGCTGCCGGGCGTCGCGAGCCTCGGCTTGCGGCCCACGGTCGACGACTCGGGCCGCGTGCTGCTCGAAGTGCATCTGCTCGACTGGCACGGCAGCGCGTACGGCAAGCTCGTGCGCGTCGAGTTCCTGAAGAAGCTGCGCGACGAGGAGAAGTTCGCCGACCTCGAAACGCTCACCGCCGCGATCGCACGCGACGTAAGCAACGCCCGCGCGTGGTTCGCCGCGGCGGGCACGGGCGCGGCCGGCGGCGCGTCCACCGGCTTCGCCACCTCGGCGACCGATCGAATTTGACCCGCGGCCCGCGCGCGTCTTGCCGAGCAAGGCACGCGTTTCGGGCCGCCCGCCCCCAGGCGCCGCCGTGCAGCACGCGTGCGGCGCCCGAGGCGACGGTTGCGCGGCATCGCCCGCAATGCTGACGCCGTGCTTCCCCCGAATTCCACGTGATCTCACCATGAGCGACAAGAAAGCATCCTCCGGCAAGCCGCAAAAGTCCGAATCGAAGTACCCCGTCAACCTGCTCGACACGCCGTTCCCCATGCGCGGCGACCTGCCCAAGCGCGAGCCGCAATGGGTCAAGGAGTGGGAAGAACAAGGTATCTACAAGAAGATCCGCGCAGCCTCGAAGGGCCGCAAGAAGTTCATCCTGCACGACGGCCCGCCGTATGCGAACGGCGACATCCACCTCGGCCACGCGGTGAACAAGATCCTCAAGGACATGATCGTCAAGGCGCGCAATCTCGCGGGCTTCGACGCGGTCTATGTGCCGGGCTGGGACTGCCACGGCATGCCGATCGAAATCCAGATCGAAAAGCAGTTCGGCAAGTCGCTGCCCGCGCAGGAAGTGATGAAGAAGGCGCGCGAGTACGCGTCCGGCCAGATCGAAACGCAGAAGAAGGGCTTCAAGCGCCTGGGCGTGCTCGGCGACTGGGACAACCCGTACAAGACCATGAATTTCGCGAACGAGGCGGGCGAAATCCGCGCCCTCGCGAAGATCATGGAGAAGGGTTATGTGTTCCGCGGCCTGAAGCCGGTCAACTGGTGTTTCGACTGCGGCTCGGCGCTCGCTGAAGCCGAAGTCGAGTACAAGGACAAGACCGATCCGACCATCGACGTACTGTTCACGTTCGCGCAGCCCGCGGAAACGGCGGCCGCGTTCGGCCTCGCCGCGCTGCCGCGCGAGGAAGGCGGCATCGTCATCTGGACCACGACGCCCTGGACGATCCCGTCGAACCAGGCGCTCAACGTGCATCCGGAAATCGAGTACGCGCTCGTCGACACCCAGCGCGGCCTACTGATCCTCGCGAGCGAACGCGTCGAAGCCTGCATGAAGGACTTCGGCCTCGAAGGCACCGTCGTCGCCACCACGCAGGGCGAAAAGCTCGCCAACCTGCGCTTCAATCACCCGCTCGCCTCGGCGCATCCGGGCTACAAGCGCACCTCGCCGATCTATCTCGGCGACTACGTGACGACCGACACCGGCACGGGCATCGTGCACTCGGCGCCCGCCTACGGCGTGGAAGACTTCGTGTCGTGCAAGGCGCACGGCATGGTCGACTCCGACATCATCAGCCCGGTGATGGGCGACGGCCGCTACGTCGAATCGCTGCCGCTGTTCGGCGGCCTCTCGATCTGGGACGCGAATCCGAAGGTCGTCGAGGCGCTCGACGCCGCCGGCACCCTGCTGCGCAGCGAGAAATACCTGCACAGCTACATGCACTGCTGGCGCCACAAGACGCCCATCATCTACCGCGCGACCTCGCAGTGGTTCGCGGGCATGGACGTCACGCCGAACGACGGCGGCAAGACGCTGCGCGAAACGGCGCTCGAAGGCATCGAAGCCACGGCGTTCTATCCGTCGTGGGGCAAGCAACGCCTGTTCTCGATGATCGCCAACCGCCCGGACTGGACGCTCTCGCGCCAGCGCCAATGGGGCGTGCCGATGGCGTTCTTCGTCCACAAGGAAACCGGCGAGCTGCATCCGCGCACGCCGGAGCTGCTCGAAGAAGTCGCGAAGCGCGTCGAAGTGTCGGGCATCGAAGCCTGGCAGACGCTCGACCCGCGCGAGCTGATCGGCGACGACGCGAACCTGTACGAGAAGAACCGCGACACGCTCGACGTGTGGTTCGACTCGGGCACGACGCACTGGCACGTGCTGCGCGGCTCGCACAAGGACGACCTGCAATTCCCGGCCGACCTCTATCTGGAAGGCTCGGACCAGCATCGCGGCTGGTTCCATTCGTCGCTGCTGACGGCTTCCATGCTCGACGGCCGTCCGCCCTACAACGCGCTGCTCACGCACGGCTTCACCGTCGACGGCGAAGGCCGCAAGATGTCGAAGTCGCTCGGCAACGGCGTCGACCCGCATGAAGTGGCGAACCGTCTGGGCGCGGAAATCATCCGTCTGTGGATCGCGTCGACCGACTACTCGGGCGAACTGGCGATCTCGGAAGAAATCCTGAAGCGCGTGACGGAAGGCTATCGCCGTATCCGCAACACGCTGCGCTTCCTGCTCTCGAACCTGTCGGACTTCGACTTCGAGAAGCACGCGCTGCCCGCGGATCAATGGCTCGAAATCGACCGTTACGCCGTGGCGCTCACGCACACGCTGCAAAACGACGTGCTCTCGCACTACGACCGCTACGAGTTCCACCCGGTCGTCGCGAAGCTGCAGACGTTCTGCTCGGAAGATCTCGGCGGCTTCTATCTCGACGTGCTGAAGGACCGCCTCTACACGAGCGCGCCGGATTCGGCCGCGCGTCGCGGTGCGCAGACGGCACTGCATCACATCACGCACAGCCTGCTGCGCATTCTCGCGCCGTTCCTCTCGTTCACGGCCGAGGAAGCGTGGAAGGTGTTCCAGCCGCAAAGCGAAACCATCTTCACGGAAACCTTCCATGCGTTCCCGGACATCGCCGGCGCGCAGGATCTGATCGTGAAGTGGTCGCTGCTGCGCGAAGTGCGCGGCAACGTCACGAAGGCGCTCGAAGAGGCGCGCGGCGCGAACCAGATCGGTTCGTCGCTGCAGGCCGAAGTGCGCATTCTCGCGAGCGGCGCGCGTTACGACGCCCTCACCTCGCTCGGCGACGACCTGAAGTTCGTGCTGATCACCTCGGCGGCGGAAGTCATCAAGGTCGAAAACGAAGCGGACGAAGGCGTCGAAGTCGTGACCTCGAAGTACCTCAAGTGCGAACGCTGCTGGCACTATCGCGACGACGTGGGCGCGAACGCCGAGCATCCGGGCCTGTGCGGCCGCTGCGTCGCCAATCTGTTCGGCAACGGCGAAACCCGGAGCGCCGCATAATGGCCAAGACCATGACGAAGCAAATGAAGTCGAATGGCGTGAGCGGCACGCTCGCGCCGTGGCTCGGCATCGCGGTGATCGTGATCCTCGCGGATCAGCTCACCAAGATCGCCATCGCCAAGGTGTTCGCATACGGCGAAGGCCGCGTGATCACGCCGTTCTTCAACCTCGTGCTGGTCTACAACAAGGGCGCGGCGTTCAGCTTCCTCGCGGCGGCAGGCGGCTGGCAGCGCTGGGCGTTCACGGCGCTGGGCGTCGTGGCCGCGCTGGTGATCTGCTACCTGCTCAAGCGTCACGCGGGCCAGCGCATGTTCTGCACGGCGCTTTCGCTGATTCTGGGCGGCGCGCTCGGCAACGTGCTCGACCGCCTGATGTACGGCCATGTGATCGACTTCCTGGACTTCCATCTGGGCCGCTCGCACTGGCCGGCGTTCAACGTCGCGGACAGCGCGATCTGCGTCGGCGCGGCCTTGCTGGTGTTCGACGAACTGCGGCGCGTGCGCGGCTCGCGCTGAGTCACGGCGCTGAGTCACGACGTCAAGGCACGACGCGAATCGGCGCGCCTCGCTGCGCCGCTTCGCGTCACGCAGCGTCACTGGAGAGAACCGACTTGAACACCTCCGCAGCCCATCCGGGCGAACTGGCCGGGCGCCATCTCGTGCTCGGCATGACGGGCGGCATCGCCTGCTACAAGATCGCCGAACTCACGCGCCTGCTCGTCAAGGCGGGCGCGACCGTGCAGATCGTGATGACCGAGGCGGCCACGCAGTTCATCACGCCGGTGACCATGCAGGCGCTCTCGGGCCGCCCCGTCTACACGAGCCAGTGGGACGGCCGCGTGCCCAACAACATGGCGCACATCGACCTGTCGCGCGAGGCGGACGCCATCGTCATCGCGCCCGCGTCCACCGACTTCATCGCCAAGCTCGCCCACGGTTTCGCCGACGACCTGCTCTCGACGCTGTGCGTCGCGCGCGACTGTCCGCTGCTGGTCGTGCCCGCGATGAACCGGCAGATGTGGCAGAACCCGGCCACGCAGCGCAACGTCGCGCAGATCCGCGCCGACGGCATCGAAACGCTCGGCCCCGATTCCGGTCCGCAGGCTTGCGGCGAAGTCGGCGACGGGCGCATGCTGGAGCCGGAAGCCGTGTACGAAGCGATCGTCGCGTTCTTCACGCCCAAGCTGCTCGCGGGCCGCAAGCTCCTGATCACGGCCGGACCGACGTTCGAGCCGCTCGATCCGGTGCGCGGCATCACCAACCGTTCGAGCGGCAAGATGGGCTTCGCGCTCGCGCGCGCCGCGCAGCAGGCGGGCGCCGAAGTGCATCTGGTGGCCGGCCCGGTCGCGCTGGACACGCCGTGGGGCGTCTACCGCGAAGACGTGCAGACCGCGCAGCAGATGTACGACGCCGTGATGCACGCCGCACCCGACGCCGACGTGTTCATCGGCGTGGCGGCGGTGGCCGACTGGCGCGTCGATCACGTCGCCGAGCACAAGATCAAGAAAACGGCCGAGCATCGCATGCCGACGTTCACGTTCGTCGAGAACCCGGACATCCTTGCCTCGGTCGCGGCCATGCCGAATGCGCCGTACTGCGTCGGTTTCGCTGCCGAAAGCGGCGACCTCGACGTGCACGGCGAAGAGAAGCGCGCGCGCAAGAAGGTGCCGCTGCTGATCGGCAATCTCGGCCCGCTCACCTTCGGTCAGGACGACAACGAAGTCGTGCTGTTCGAAGCCGCCGGCCGCACGCCGCTGCCGCGCGCGGCCAAGCTGGCGCTCGCGCAGACGCTCGTCGCCGAAATCGCGAAGCGTCTGCCGGCACCGGGCATCATCTCGTGATGCATGCGCGCGGGCGCCGCCCGCGCGCATGCATCACGAACGTCATCGAGGAGCAGTACGCCATGACACTGCTTTCCGTACTGGATCAATCGCCCGTCATTGCCGGGCATACCGCGGCGGACGCACTCGCCGCCACGCTCGACCTCGCGCAACTCGCCGACGAGCTCGGCTACACGCGCTACTGGTGCGCCGAGCACCACGGCCTGCTCGGCGTGTGCAATCCCTGCCCCGAAGTCCTGCTCGCGCGCATCGGCAGTCTGACGAAGCGCATCCGCATCGGCTCGGGCGGCGTCATGCTGCCCTACTACAGCCCGTTCAAGGTCGCCGAGCAGTTCATGATGCTGGAGGCGCTGTTTCCCGGCCGCGTCGATCTGGGCGTCGGACGCGCGCCCGGCGGCGACATGCGCACCGCCCAGGCGGTCGCGGCGGGCGCCTACAATCGCGGCGACCAGTTCACGCAGCAGGTGCAGGATCTCGTCGGGCTGATGGACGGCACGCTGCCCGCCGATCACCTCGCGCACGGCGTCGTCCTGCAGCCGCAAATCGAGACTCGCCCGCAACTCTGGGTGCTCGGTTCGAGCGACTTCGGCGGCCTGCTCGCGGCGCAACTGGGCCTGCGTTTCTCGTTCGCGCATTTCATCAACGCGCACTTCGGGCATCTGGTGTCCGAGGCGTATCACGACCGCTTCAAGGCAGGCCACGAAGCGAAACCGTACCTGGCCTGCGCCGTCTTCGTGATCTGCGCCGATACCGAAGCCGAGGCCGCCGACCTCGAAAAAGCCGTCGACCTGCGCCGCGTGCAGATGGCCTACGGCCTGAACGCGCCGATCCCGAGCCTTGAGCAGGGGCGCGCCCAGGAATACGGCGAGCGCGAGCAACTCGTGATCGACCGCGAGAAGCCGCGCAGCATCATCGGCACGCCGGACAGCGTGACGGAGCGCCTGCTGGCGCTCAAGGACCGCTTCCGCGCCGACGAACTGATCGTGCTGACCGTCGCCGGCAGCTACAAGGCGCGTCAGCGCTCCTACGAACTTCTCGCCGAGGCCTTCGAACTGCCTCGCTCAAACTGACCTGAACGCCAACTCATGAAAATCGACGTCAAGATCCTCAACGAACGCATGCGCGACCAGCTGCCCCACTACGCCACGCCGGGCAGCGCGGGCCTCGACCTGCGCGCGTGCCTCGACGCGCCCGTCACGCTCGAACCGGGCGAAACGAAGCTGATCCCGACCGGGCTCGCGATTCACCTCGCCGATCCGGGCTATGCGGCGCTGATCCTGCCGCGCTCGGGTCTCGGCCACAAGCACGGCATCGTGCTCGGCAACCTCGTCGGCCTGATCGACTCCGACTACCAGGGCGAGCTGATGATCTCCACCTGGAATCGCGGCCACACGACCTTCACGCTGAACCCGCTGGAACGTCTTGCGCAGCTCGTGATCGTGCCGGTCGTGCAGGCGCAGTTCAACGTCGTCGAGAGCTTCGAAGAGAGCGAGCGCGGCGAAGGCGGCTTCGGCAGCACCGGCAAGCACTAAGCTGCACGCGCCGCACGCGGCCATAAAAAAAGCACGCTTTCGAGCGTGCTTTTTTGTTGTCCGGCGCGGTTTAGCGCGATGCGTCGGGCGAAGCCGCGAGCGGCGCACGACGCCGATACCAGAGCGCGTAGATCACGACCAGCGCGACGAGAAACGCGACGCCATACGCGAGCGTCATGCGGAATTCGCGCGTGAACGCCGTGCCCACCAGAATGCCGAGCATCAGGATCGCGCCCAGCACGCTCGTCAGCGGAAAGCCCCACATGCGGAATTTCAGCGGCGTCTTCGCGTTCTGCATGCGGAAGAAAATCTGCGTGACGAAGATCATCAGCCACGTGAACATCGCGCCGAACATGGCGATCGACATCATCAGCGTGAAGGCCGTCTGCGGCCAGAGCGCGTTGAGCACGGCCGACACCGCAATGCCGATGGTCGAGAGCGAGAGCGCCGCCGTCGGCACGCCCTGACGCGTGAGGCGGCCGAACACGGCGGGCGCGTAGCCCGCGCGCGAGAGGCTGAACATCATGCGCGTGGTGATGTAGAGCTGGCTGTTCATGGCCGAGAGCGCCGCGACCAGCACGATGAAGTTGATCGCGCCCGCCGCGTACGGCACGCCGGTTTCGGCCATCACCTTCACGAACGGGCTTTCGTTGCCGCCCGCCTCGGTCCACGGCACGATCGCGAGCATCAGCGCGAGCGTCAGCAGATAGAACAGCACGAGGCGCAGCACGGTGGCGCGGAACGCACGCGTGACGGCGCGCGCCGGGTCCTGCGCCTCGGCCGCGGCGACCGCGATGGTCTCCACGCCCAGGTAGCTGAACAGCGACACGATGGTGCCCACCCACACGCCCCACCAGCCCTTCGGCAGCAGCCCGCCGTGCGACGTGTAGTTCGCGAAGCCCACGCCCGAACTCGCGGGCGCGTGCCACACGAACCATGCGCCGAGCACGATGAAGGCCACGATCGCCGCGATTTTCAGGCTCGAAAACAGGTATTCGATCGAGCCATACGCGCGCACGCTCATCGCATTCACGACGATCAGCGCCGCCGAAAATCCGACGATCCAGTACAGACCAGGCACGTGCGGGAACCAGAATTTCATGTAGACGGCGATGGCCGCGACCTCGGTGCCGACCGCCAGCACATACGCGGACCAGTACGCGTAGCGCACCACGAAGCCCGCGAGCGGCCCGATGTAGTGCTCGGCGTAAGCGCCGAACGAACCCGAGGTGGGATGCGCGACCGTCATTTCGGCGAGCGCGCCCATCAGCAGCAAGGCGATCAGCGCGCCGATCGCGTAGGAAATCAGCACGCCCGGACCGGCGAAGCCGATCGCGAAACCGCTGCCGAGAAACAGCCCCGTGCCGACCGCGCCGCCGATGGCGATCATCGTCATCTGACCGGCGGACAGCCCGCGGCGCAAACCGCGCTCGCGTTCGACGATCGAATCGAACGCACCCTTTTTATCTGAACTCACCTTCACCCTCGACGGCATGCGGCCATTTCACCGGCAATGCACGCAAATACCACGACGTTCGCAGCAATTACGCGCACAAAACAAAACGGCGCGGACCGTGAAGTCCGCGCCGTTCCGGCTGGCCTGAAGCGGAAACCGCTTATTCTACTTCGACCGCCTCCGGCGGACGCGGCGCAGGCTGCTCGTCGAACGTGAGCAACACCTTGTCGTCGGCGTCCACATCCACGGTCACGCGGCCGCCGCTCATGAGCTTGCCGAACAGCAGTTCGTCGGCGAGCGCACGGCGGATCGTGTCCTGGATCAGGCGTTGCATCGGCCGCGCGCCCATCAGCGGGTCGAAGCCGTGCTTGGCCAGATGCTGGCGCAGCGCGTCCGTGAACAGCGCATCGACCTTCTTCTCGTGCAGCTGGTCTTCGAGCTGCATGAGGAACTTGTCGACCACGCGCATGATGATTTCCTCATCGAGCGCACGGAAGCTGATCGTCGCATCCAGACGGTTACGGAACTCCGGCGTGAACAGGCGCTTGATGTCGGCCATTTCGTCGCCTTGTTCGCGGCGCGTCGTGAAACCGATCGTCGACTTGTTCATCGTGTCGGCGCCCGCGTTCGTCGTCATGATGATGATGACGTTGCGGAAATCCGCCTTGCGGCCGTTGTTGTCCGTCAGCGTGCCGTGGTCCATCACCTGCAGCAGCACGTTGAAGATGTCCGGGTGCGCCTTCTCGATTTCGTCGAGCAGCAGCACGCAGTGCGGCTTCTTCGTGACGGCTTCGGTGAGCAGACCGCCCTGGTCGAACCCGACATAGCCCGGCGGCGCGCCGATCAGACGGCTCACCGCGTGACGCTCCATGTACTCGGACATGTCGAAACGGATCAGCTCGATGCCGAGCGTGAACGCGAGCTGGCGCGCCACTTCGGTCTTGCCGACGCCGGTCGGACCCGAGAACAGGAACGAGCCGATCGGCTTGTCCGTCTTGCCGAGACCCGCGCGCGCCATCTTGATCGACGCCGACAGCGCGTCGATAGCCGGATCCTGGCCGAACACCACGGCCTTCAGATCGCGGTCGAGCGTCTGCAGCTTGCTGCGATCGTCCTGCGACACGCTTTGCGCCGGCACGCGCGCGATCTTCGAGATGATCTCTTCGATCTCGCTCTTGCCGATGGTCTTCTTCTGCTTCGACTTCGGCAGGATGCGTTGCGCCGCGCCCGCTTCGTCGATCACGTCGATCGCCTTGTCGGGCAGATGACGGTCGGTGATGAAGCGTGCGGACAACTCAGCCGCCGCATTGAGCGCGCCCGACGAATACTTCACGCCGTGGTGCTCCTCGAAGCGCGACTTCAGACCGCGCAGGATCGCCACCGTCTGCTCGACGGTCGGCTCGATCACGTCGACCTTCTGGAAACGACGCGACAGCGCCGCGTCCTTCTCGAAGATGCCGCGATATTCCGTGAAGGTCGTCGCGCCGATGCACTTGAGCGTGCCCGACGAGAGCGCCGGCTTCAGCAGATTCGAAGCGTCGAGCGTACCGCCCGATGCGGCGCCCGCGCCGATCAGCGTATGAATCTCGTCGATGAACAGGATCGCGTGCGGACGTTCCTTCAGCTCCTTGAGCACCGTCTTCAGACGTTGCTCGAAGTCGCCGCGGTACTTCGTGCCCGCGAGCAGCGCGCCCATATCGAGCGAATACACCTGCGCGTCGGCGAGAATGTCCGGCACTTCGCCGCGCGTGATGCGCCAGGCGAGGCCTTCCGCGATCGCGGTCTTGCCGACGCCGGCTTCGCCCACGAGCAGCGGATTGTTCTTGCGACGGCGGCACAGCACCTGCACCACGCGCTCGACTTCCGACTCGCGCCCGATCAGCGGATCGATGCGGCCGTCCTTCGCCATCTGGTTCAGGTTCTGCGTGAACTGCGCGAGCGGCGTTTCCTTCTGGCCTGCGGCGTCTTCGGCTTCCGCATTCGCGTCGCTGGCCTTGGCGGCTTCGCCGCTGCCGGTCTTCGCGATGCCATGCGAAATGAAATTCACGACGTCCAGACGCGTGACGCCCTGCTGTTGCAGGTAGTACACCGCGTGCGAGTCTTTCTCGCCGAAGATCGCCACCAGCACGTTCGCGCCCGTCACTTCCTTCTTGCCGTTGGAAGTGGACTGAACGTGCATGATCGCGCGCTGGATCACGCGCTGGAACCCGAGCGTCGGCTGCGTATCGACGTCATCCGTGCCGGGAACCGTAGGGGTATTGTCATGAATGAAGTTGCGCAGGTTCTGTCGCAGGTCTTCAATATTCGCGGCGCACGCGCGCAACACTTCTGCCGCTGTCGGATTGTCCAACAGCGCCAGCAAGAGATGCTCGACCGTGATGAACTCGTGCCGCGCCTGACGTGCTTCCATGAACGCCATGTGCAGGCTGACTTCCAGTTCCTGGGCAATCATGCTTCCTCCATCACACACTGCAGCGGATGCCCGGCCTGCCGTGCGTGGGTAACGACTTGCTCAACCTTGGTCGACGCGATGTCCCGCGTATAGACCCCACAAACGCCCCTGCCCTCGCGATGAACCTTCAACATGATCTGCGTTGCGGTCTCGCGGTCCTTATTGAAATATTCCTGCACGACCATCACGACGAATTCCATCGGCGTGTAGTCGTCGTTCATCAGCACGACCTTGTACATGGAGGGCGGTTTGACCTTGTGCTCCTGCCGCTCCAGTACGGTTGAATCCTGCTTGTCCGGGATAATTGCCATACACCCATTCTAAACAACTCGGACAGGCCCGCAATCCTGCCGAAACCCGACCGGCCGTCCGGTGAAGCTGGCTCCGGCGCCCGCCACATGTGAGCAAAACCTGCGCCTTCCCCGTTCCGGGCCCGATCAACTTCGCCCAGGCGACTGCATGGGCGCCCGGCTGCGGGGCCGGTTCGATCCGCGCTTCGTTCCAACGTTGAAACCGCGGTTTGAATCACTGCCAGCAGCTTTCGGGCCACCGTCGAATCGAGTATCGCACAACCTGCGGCGTCAGGTGGTCGCCTACTGTCGGCGCCCGCACGCTCACTGTCAGATTCCACGCCACTCGATGTCAAACCTGCCTGACGCGCCGTGAGTCCCATGTGAGTCGATTATGCGACTTTTCAAGATGCCACGCTCACATGACCCCGCCGCGCGTCCGACTTCATGCGTCATCAATACTGATCGACGAGCGGACATTGTCCGACACCTTGCGATACCGCGTTGTCTGTTGGCGGTGCAACCGATGCACCATGAAAAGCGGGCACGAGCAGTTCGGGAGCATGACGCGCAACATCGCGACGCAGCACGCAAGAAAAGCCGGAAAAACCCTGGAAATGCGGTCTTTACAACGCGTCCGGCACGGTCTCAAAATATTCTTGACAGCAGAATAAAGAGCCTCAACAATCAAGCTGGCACTTTTTTCAACCGCCGTTAATTTCGAAAAGATGCCGTTGGTGAGCTTGTGAGGAGGGGGCGATTGCATATAGCGATCGTTAAGCTTTTCGAACTGCTCGTGGTAGTGACATGAGTTACAGGGGAAGTTGGTATGGCAACCGGTACGGTCAAGTGGTTCAACGACGCGAAGGGTTTCGGATTCATCACGCCGGATGAAGGCGGCGAGGATCTGTTTGCTCACTTTTCGGCCATCCAGATGAATGGCTTCAAGACCCTCAAAGAAGGGCAGAAGGTGAGCTTCGAGGTCGTGCAAGGCCCGAAGGGCAAACAGGCATCGAACATTCAGGCAGCAGCCTGATACGTTCGGTACCCGTACCTTGTGGAAACCCGGCTTCGGCCGGGTTTCCTTTTTTCAGCCCCTGTTTTTAAGCCTTTTTGACACTCGTGCCGGCTTGTACACATGCTGCACGTTCGCGTCTTCATTCACGATTCATTCATTCGCACTCCGCATGTCATCGTTTCTTAACGATGCGCATGCTATAAACCGCGCTCGCTGAACGCGGTCTCGCGCTTCGTGGCGGCTCAGGTCACGCGCAATGTGCCCATCATGCCGAGGTCCTCGTGTTCGAGGATGTGGCAATGGAACATGCGATCGCCCGCTTCGTGCTGCACGGTCGCGATATGCACGATTTCTCCCGGCCTCACGTTGATCGTGTCGCGCCATGCAAGATAAGGCTCGTCGATGCGCTGACCGGCAAACTCGCGCGACAACACCTGGAACTGCGTACCGTGCAGATGGAACGGATGATCCATGTCCGTGCCGTTCGCAATCATCCAGTTTTCGACGTCGCCGCGTCGACTCGTGAGCGTCGCGCGGCCCGGCACGTAAGTCTCGCCGTTGATCATGAATTTCATGCCGGGCGGCATCGCGCGTGTCGACGCACCCGGCTGGTGCATCGCGTGCATGTCCATCGCTTCGCTGAAGCCCACCGACTTCTGCGCACGCGCGGGTCCGAGCGGCGCGATGGTGCGCAATGACGCAGGCAGCGCGGAGGACTTATCGGCGACGGACGCATCGGCGCCCGACGCATCGGCGCGCGGAGCAAAGCGCACATCGGCGAGCACGACGTTCGGCCCCGGCGGCAGGCTGCCGTGCGACATCGCCATTTTGTGACGGTCGTATTGCGTGGCCAGCCAACGCGCCTGCGACGCGCCCTGCCCCGCGCGCACGATCAGTTCGGCGCGCTCGCCCGGCGCGAGCACGAGCGCGGTGAGTCCGTCGCGCGGCGCGGCGAGCAAACCGCCATCGGTGCCGACCTGCGCGAACGCGCGGCCGTCGTCGAAAGCGAGTTGCAGATAGCGCGCGCTGCACGCATTCCAGACGCGCCAGCGCTCGTCGCGCACGACCTCGATGCGCGGTTCGCGCGCGCCGTTGACGAGCACGAACTGGCCTTCGCGACCGTTCATCCAGTCCATCATGCTGTTGGGCGCGATGCTCGCATCGGCGGCGAGCTTGAGGTCGGAGACGAACAGATGACGCTCGGGCCACGCGGCGAGCGGATCGTCGGCCGCGCGCACGACGATCGGGCCCGCGAGGCCGCGAAACACCTGCTCGGCGGTTTGCATGTGCGGATGCGGGTGATACCAGTAGGTGCCCGCGCTGCCCTTCGGCAAGGTAAAGCGATAGACGTGCTCGCCGCCCGGCGCGATCGGATTCGACGGATTGCCGTCCTGATCGGGCGGCACGGGCAAGCCGTGCCAGTGCATCGTGGTCGGTTGTTCGAGACGGTTGACGACCCGGATCTCGACGCGATCGCCTTCACGCAGTTCGATCAGCGGACCGACCACCGGCCCCGACGTATCGCCCTTGCCCGCCGCTGCGAGGCCGCCGTCGAACTGCCAGAACACGGTGTCGCGCTGACCTTGCACGAGCGCGCGAGCAACCGGTTGCGCGAGCAACGTTGCGCGGAACTCGCCCGGCGTGCGGCTTTCGTTGACGAGCGTGCGCAGGCTCGCGAGCGGCGCGCCGGCAGGCAGCGCATCGACGGGCGCGAGTTCGCCGCCGTGCATGTCACCTTGCATCGCTTCGTGCATGCCGGACATCGACGCCATGCCGTTCATTTTGCTCATGTCGTGCATCGGCATGCTGTCGTCGCCTGCGGCGAACGCGCTGCGCGAAAACCAGGCGGCGGCGACGGCGCTGGCCGCGCCCGACAAAAAATCTCTTCGTTTCATTGCTGCATTCCTCGTGCTCGATGGCGCGGCGCGCCGCACGAGCGGGCCGCGCGCATAGGATCGTACGCACCGCGCGCGGCCTGTGAACTGCGCGGGGTGCAAAGCGTGTGACGCGTTGGGCGAACGGCGATCAGACGATCGGAGGAGGCAGAAGCGGCGCGTGCGTGATGCCCGCGCGCAAGCGGACGGCGACGACGGG
>NZ_JAAGPN010000006.1:0-86591 GCF_017104805.1 Paraburkholderia sp. Ac-20347
GCCGCCGCGCGCGACGTGGCCGCACGCGCCGCGCGGGGCGTCACGCTCGGCGGCTTCATGGACGAGATGCCGGTGGGCGCGCTGCATCGCTTCGTGGTGTGGGTCGTCGGCATCGGCCTGTTCTTCGACATGTACGAGATCTTCCTCGTCAGCTCGATCGGCTCGGCGCTGCAAAACGAGTACGGGCTCGACGGGCACAGCACAGGCTTCAAGCTGCTGCTGGCCTCGGCGTTCATCGGCATGTTCTTCGGCTCGCTGTGCCTGGGCAGTCTCGCGGACCGTATCGGCCGACGCCGCGCCTTTCTGCTCACGCTGGTCTGGTACAGCGCGTTTTCGCTGCTCGCCGCGTTCTCGGTCAACGCGGGCATGCTCGTGATCTGCCGCTTTCTCACGGGCGTGGGCGTCGGCGCGATCTATCCGGTGGCGGACAGCTATCTCTCGGAGATCCTGCCGAAAGACCGGCGCGGACGCCTCGCCGCCTGGGCGTACACCACCTCGTATATCGCTGTGCCGCTGGTCGGTTTTCTCGCCGTGTGGCTCAATCCGCTGCATCTCGGCGGCGTGGCGGGCTGGCGCGTGATTCTGGCGATCGGCAGCCTCGGCGCGGTGTTCGTGCTGGCCATCAAGCATCGCCTGCCCGAAAGCCCGCGCTGGCTGCTCGCGCAAGGCCGCGCCGACGAAGCGCGCGCCACGCTGGCCCGTTTCGCCGATAGCGCGGGCGTCGCCCTGCCCGCCGCGTTCGCGGAAACCGGCGAGCGCAAGCATGCGCTCACGCTCGGCGAACGCATTGGCTTGCTGCGCCGCGCACCATATGGCAAGCGCTATTTCATGCTGACCGTGTTTCATCTGTTCCAGGCGTTCGGCTATTACGGCTTCGGCACGCTGGCGGGCGTGGTGGTGAAAAGCCGCGGTTTCGACGTCACCGGCAGCACCTTGTTCGTCGCGCTCTCGTTTCTCGGCTATCCGATCGGCTCGCTGCTCTCCGTGCCGCTGCTCAACTGGATCGAGCGGCGCACGCTGGTGATCGCCTCGCTCGTTTCGGTCGCGCTGTTCGGCCTCGGTTTCGCCTACTCCAACAGCATCGCGCTGATCGTCTGCTTTGGATTCCTGACGACTTGCGCGTCCAATGTATTCAGCAACGCGTATCACGTCTATCAGGCGGAAATCTTCCCGGCCAGCGTGCGTTCGACGGCGATCGGCAGCACCTATTCGCTGTCGCGCATCGTCAGTAGCGCGCTGCCGTTCATCCTGCTGCCCGTGCTCAACCAGCATGGTCCGCTGGCGATGTTCGGCGTGATTTCGGTGGCGCTCGCGATTGTCGCGATTACGCTGCGCACGCTCGGGCCGCTCACCACGCGACGCAGCCAGGACGAGATCAATCCCGTATGAGCGCCTGAGATTGAATTGCGTTTGAGGTGCTCAACAGGCCGCGTGCCGCGCTTTGCGCGCACGCGGCTGCTTCATTCTGGCCACCACGTTCAACCTTCGCCGTTGCGCGCCGACATGTAATCGAACAGGCTCGCGATATCGGAACTCGGCGCCTCGCCCGCCTTCACGCCGACCCACAACGTGCGCGTGGCCCAGGCGTCCGCGAGCTTCACCTTCGACACACCGATCTTGCCGCGCGCGTCGCTCACCGAATCGCGCGGCAGAATGCCGATGCCGAGCCCGGCCTCGATCATCCGGCACACGCCGTCGAAATTCGACGCCTGAATCCGCAGCTTGAGCGTGCGCTCGGCGGCGAACGCGGCATCCGTCATGCGCGCGAGCAGCGAGCTGCCGTCGCTGAGTCCCACGTAATCCTCGTCGAGCGTTTCCGAAAAGCGGATGACGTCGCGCTGCGCGAACGGATGCCCCTGCGGCACGAGCAGCACGAGTTCGTCACGACGATAGAGACGGCGCTCGATGCCGGGCGCGGGCACGTTGTCCGCGAACACGCCGAGATCGGCCTTGCCCGCGCCCAGCGCGGCGACGATCTCATGACTCAAACGCTCCTCGAGCGACACCTTGATACGCGGATGCGCGTTGAGAAAACCCGCGAGATCGACCGGCAGGAATTGCACGATCGCCGACGTGTTGGCCCACATGCGCACATGGCCGCGCACGCCCGCCGCGTAATCGCCCATCTCGCTCGCCATGCGGTTGACCTGATCGACGACGCGGTTCGCATGATCGAGCAACGCCACGCCCGCGGGCGTGAGCTCGACGCCACGCGCGCGCCGGATGAACAGCGCGCAGTCGGTGACGCTTTCGAGTTCCGCGATGCGCTTGCTCACCGCGGACAGCGTGAGCTGCCCGTTTTCCGCGGCCTTGGTGAGGCTGCCGTGCTCGGCGACGAGCAGAAAGACCCGCAGCGACTGCAGATCGAAATGAAGCGGATTGACCATAGGGAAAGGCTGAAGAAGTGCCGATGCAGAAGCGATTGTGCTGCATTAGCGACGGCGGGGAAAGTGGCGGGCGATGTGGACGCGACGCGGACGTGGCCCGCACGTGGCCCGGAAACGCGGACAAGCACGCTGGACAGCCCGGCAGGAGGCGCGGACGCGCCGTTCGGGCGCGCCCGCTCGCGAGCCGGAGGCCCGCGCAAATCGCCGCGACGTCGGCGCCCCCCGACGCCGTGGCGAAAACGAAAAAGCGGGAAAATCGAGAAAACTTTTTCTCCGATCGGAAACCAGGCGATTTTCCGATCGGAAACGCCCGGCTTAGATCAGTTCGGAAATCTCGATCAGGTTCAGGTCGGGGTCACGCACGTACACCGAGCGGATTTTCTGCGTCGCGCCCGTGCGTTCGACCGGCCCTTCCACGATCGGCCATTCGACCTTGCGCAGATGCGCGATCACCTCGTCGAGCGGCACGGCCGCAATGAAGCACAGATCGAGCGCGCCCGGCACCGGCACATGCGCCTTCGGCTCGAACTCCGCGCCGCGCACATGCAGATTGATCTTCTGGTTGCCGAAGCGAAACGCAAGACGCCCTGCGCCGAAGGTTTCGAGTTGCATCTGCAGCACTTCGGTATAGAAGTGCCGGGTCGCCTCGGGGTCCACGCAGGTCAGGACCAGATGGTCGAGTTGATCGATCAAAGCCATGGTTCACTCCTTCGAATAGTTCCGGTGACAGTCACGCGCAGGCGGGCATCGGATGCAGATCCAGCCGACGCCCTGCCTTGAGGATCTGGCTCGGCACGTCATGGCCGATGAGCGCGGGCAGACGCGCGGCAGCGTCGAGCACCACCGCGAGATTCACGCCCGTATCGTAGCCGTCCAGTTCGAGCATGTGAACGAGTTCCTCGGTACACACATTGCCGGTCGCGCCCGGCGCGTAGGGACAGCCGCCCAGGCCGCCGAGCGAGGCGTCGAAACGCACGATACCCGCATCGAGCGCCGCGAGCGTATTGGCGAGCGCCATGCCGCGCGTATTGTGAAAATGCAGCGTGAGTGCGAGCGGCGCGAACGCCGCGCTCGCCTGCGCGCACAAGTCGCGTACCTGCGCGGGATGCGCCATGCCCGTCGTATCGCAGAGCGTCACGCCGTTCACGCCAAGACCGGCGAATCGGTCGATCCAGCCGAGCACGGTTTCCACCGGCACGTCGCCTTCCATCGGACAACCCATCGCCGTCGACAGGGACACGTTGATCGCCACGCCCGATCCGCGCACCGCGCCGATCACATCGCGTAGCTGTCCGAACGATTCTTCGCGCGACATGCGCAGATTCGCGCGATTATGGCTCTCGCTCACCGACATCACGAGATTCACCTCGTCGACCTTGCACGACAACGCGCGTTCCGCGCCGCGCACATTGGGCACGAGCACCGTATAAACGACACCGGGCGCGCGCGCGATGCCGTGCATCACGGCTTCGGCATCTCGCAGCGCGGGAATCGCTTTCGGCGACGTGAACGAGGTCACTTCGATCTTCGCGTAACCACACGCGCTCAACTGGTCGATCAGCGCGATCTTGTCGTCGGTGTCGATAAAAACCGCTTCGTTCTGGAAGCCGTCGCGCGTGGCGACTTCGTTCAGATAGAGCCTTCTGGATTGCTGCGTCATGGTGTGCGTCTCCGTTCAGATCACGCCGCGTGCGCGCCAGGCGTCGCGCGTCGCCGCGTCCACGCCGATGGACGCGAGCACCGCGTCGGTATGGGCGCCGAGTTCCGGCGCGCTCTGCTCGATCGTGCCCGGCGTGGCGTTCAGTTTCGGCACGACGCCCGGCACACGCACGGGCGTGCCATCGGGCAGATGATCGTCGACGATCATCTCGCGCGCGTGATAGTGCGGATCGGCGTCGATATCGGCCACGTCGTAAATGCGCCCCGCCGGAATGCGCGCCTCGTTGAGCGCCGCGAGCACGTCGTCGAGCGGGCGGCGCTCGCACCAGGCCGCGATCGCGGCGTCGATGCGCTCGACCTGCGCGACCCGTCCGTCGTTCTGCGCGAGCGTGGGATCGTTGCCCAGATCGGCGCGATCGATCAGCTCCATCAGGCGGCGGAAAATGCTGTCGCCGTTGCCCGCAATGAGCGCGTATTTGCCGTCGCTGCAACGGTAGGCATTGCTCGGCGCGATGCCCGGCAGACTGCTGCCGGCCGGCTGGCGCACCGCGCCGAACACCGAATACTCGGGCAGCAGACTCTCCATCATGTTGAACACGGACTCATAGAGCGCGACATCCACGACCTGGCCCTTGCCGCCCTGCTGCTCACGATGACGCAGCGCCATCAGCACGCCGATCACGCCATGCAGCGCCGACAGCGAATCGCCGATCGAAATGCCGACGCGCACCGGCGTGCGCCCCGGCTCGCCGCTCAGATGGCGCAGACCGCCCATCGCTTCCGCCACCACGCCGAAGCCCGGCCGGTCGCGATACGGCCCGGTCTGACCGTAACCCGACACGCGCAGCATGATGAGCCCCGGATTGATCGCGCTGAGCGCCTCCCAGCCGAGCCCCCAGCCTTCGAGCGTGCCGGGCCGGAAATTCTCGATCAGCACATCGGTCTGCGCGACGAGACGCCGGATCACGTCCTGACCTTCGGGCGCGCGCAGATCGAGCGTGAGCGACTGCTTGTTGCGCGACTGCGCCGCCCACCAGACCGACGTGCCCTCGTGCAGCAGACGCCATTTGCGCAGCGGATCGCCGGTGCCGGGCGGCTCGACCTTGATCACGCTCGCGCCGAATTCGGCGAGCATCTTGCCGGCGAACGGACCCGCGATCAGTTGCCCGAGTTCGAGCACGCGAATACCGGTGAGGGGTCGTGACATGACGTCTCCAGAGTGTGTCGTTTCTGGACGTCATGATGAGCGCGCCGGGCGATTTTGATAATCGACGGTTGCTCAACGCCACTTGACGAAATGGAAAGTCTGCGACGGCGTAAGGTCCGTTGCACGTCATGGTGCGTATGTGGATCGGGAGGCCGTTTTCCATACGGGAAAGGAAGGCGGCGCAAACGGCAAACCGCGGCGGGCAGCGCGGACTGACAATCCAGTGCGTTTCCTTTACGAAATAAACGTCCGCCGCGTTTTATGCGCGTGTTTCCGATCCGAAAGAAAATTTCGCAACCGCTCATGTCCAGCCCGACTCCGCCCACCCGCATCGTCTTTCTCGACCGCGCGACGCTGTCGCCGCAAACCGTCCTGCGCAGTTTGCCGTTCGCACACACCTTGCAGTGCTTCGACCACACGTCCGCAGCGGACGTCGCCGCGCGCCTGCGCGACGCCGACATCGTGATCGCCAACAAGACGCCGATCAGCGCGGCCGCGCTCGCCGCCGCGCCCTCGCTGCGCATGATCGCCGTGGCCGCCACGGGCACCGACAACGTCGATCTACGCGCGTGCGCGGCACGCGGCATCGTGGTCAGCAACATCCGCGACTACGCGGTCCACACGGTGCCGGAACATACGTTCGCGCTGATCTTCGCGCTGCGGCGCAGTCTCGTCGCGTATCGCGACGCCGTGCGCGCCGGGCGCTGGCTCGACTCGGGACAGTTCTGCTTCTTCGACTTCCCGATCCGGGACCTCGCGGGCTCGACGCTCGGCATCGTCGGCGCTGGTGCGCTCGGTCAGGCAGTGGCGGCGATGGGACGGGCGCTCGGGCTGCGCGTGCTGTTCGCCGCGCACGGCGAGCGAGCGTCCGAGTCGGCGGCGAACGATCATGTGCCCTTCGACGACCTGCTCGCGCAAAGCGACATCGTTTCGCTGCACTGCCCGCTCACGCCCGCGACGCATCATCTGATCGATGCCCGCGCGTTCGCGCGCATGGCACGCCGTCCGCTGCTGATCAACACGGCACGCGGCGGACTCGTCGATGAAGCCGCGCTCGTGGAGGCGCTGCAAAACGGCGCGTTTTCGGGCGCGGGATTCGACGTCGTCTCGACCGAACCGCTGCCAGCGGCGCATCCGTTCCAGGCCATACTCGGGCATCCGCGTTTCATTCTCACGCCGCACGTGGCGTGGGCAAGCGACGAAGCCGTGCAATCGCTCGCCGACCAGTTGATCGACAATATCGCCGCGTTTTATGCGGGCGCGCCGCGCAATATCGTCACCGCCACGCCATGAAAAAACGAAAGGCCCTTGCGGGCCTTGTCGTTTAATCCGTTTCATCCGTCCGGTCAATGACCCGGGATGTTTGCATTCGTGCTCAAACCGGCGTGGGATGCGCGATGTGCCATTCGTCGACCGTTTGACGTGCCTTGTGCTCGACCATGCTCACACCCATCAACACGTCGATCTTCAGCTTGGGCAGCGCCAGTTCGACGGGCGGCAGCACGACGTCGCGTGCGTGACCTTCAACGCCAGTCATTTCCGCGTGACACAGCCATTGCGTGTCCGTCGCGTCTGCTTTCGTATCGACGACGATTTGAAAGCCACGGTATTCGATCGACATTTTCTCTCCGGCACCTGACAAAACGTAAGCATGAATCGCTGCCCCGCAGCGGTTGCCCGAATATAGCATTGCTGCGTCGGCCCTTCAGTGGAAACGCCGATCGAATCACGATCTGGAGCGAAAAAAATCATGACGATTTAAAACCTGCTTCACACTCGATTGAAGCGTTCATGCACGCCGCTTCATCATGCGCATGCGCCAGCCCACGACAGCCAGCGATACGCCCGAAATCACGGCCGCCGCCGAAACGTAATAAGCGGGCGCGAGTGTATCGCCGGTCCAGTGCATCAACAATTCGGCAATCGTCGGCGCAAAACCGCCGAACAAGGTCACGCCCAGACTATAGGCAATCGACAATCCGGCCGAACGCACGCGCACCGGAAAAATCTCGGACATGAGCGCGGGCATCGGTCCGGAATACGCCGCCTTGAAAATGCCTGCCGCGCCTTGCAATACCAGCAGCCAGCCGAGCGTCGGATGACGCTGCAATAGCGCGAACATCGGATAGGTGAATGCGGCGAGCAGAATCGAAGTGGTCAGCATGATGCGCACGCGTCCGATGCGATCGGACAATGCGCCCATCACGGGCGAAAGCGCGAATTGCAATCCGCCATTGAGCACCACGACGCCGAATGACGTGGCCGCAGCCATATGCAATTGCTTGACGGCGTACATCGGCATATAAAGCTGCAGGATATACACGCCCACCGTCGATTGCGCGACGATACCCACCGCGAGCAGCAAATTAAGCCATTGCGCGCCGGCATCGGTATTTTCGGCCTGATTCGCCTGCACCGTTTCATGCTTGCGCTTCGATTCTCGATTCGCAATGAACTCCGGCGTTTCGTCCAGATGCGAGCGAATGTAATAGCCCACCGGCCCCAGCACGAGCCCGAAGAAAAACGGAATGCGCCAGCCCCACGCGGCAAGCTGGTCAGGCGGCAGCCACAATGCAAGCAGCCCGCCGAAAGCCGCCGCGAGAATCGCCGCCGCGCCCTGGCTCGCGAATTGCCAGCTCGCGTAATAGCCGCGTCTGGCAGGGCTATGCTCGACCATGAACGCCGTGGCGCTGCCGAACTCGCCGCCCACGGCGAAGCCCTGCACGAGACGCGCCAGCAGAATCAGCAACGGCGCGGCCAGACCAATCGACGCGTACGGCGGCATGACCGCCATCGCGAACGTGCCGGCCATCATCAGCGCGATCGAGAGCGTGAGCGCCGCCTTGCGCCCTTTGCGATCGCCATAGATGCCGAGCACGATCGCGCCGAGTGGCCGCATGAGAAATGAAATGCCGAACGTCCCCACCGCAAGCAACGTCGACAGCCATTCGTCGTGCACGGGAAAGAACTGCTTTGCGATGATCGGCGCGAAATAACCGTAGACGAGAAAGTCGAACCATTCGAGCGCATTGCCAATGGACGACGAGAAGACGATGCGGCGCACCATGCCGCGCGTGAGCGGCGCAGGGTCCGCGTGATTGCGCTGCGCTTCGCTCAGGTTCGACGCTGTGGGCGATCCGGTGTCCATCGTGTCTCCTCATTCCCTTTAATTCGTGATGCTAATTTTATTGTGTGGCAATCGATCCGCGTATTGACAAGCAAGGCCGCGCACGCGACACGGCCTTGCTCCGCTCAGAATCCCGCTGCCAGACCGTCGCGACGCGTATCGCTGGCCGCGACGTAACCGTGATCCGGATTCTCGCGGTCGAGCTTCCAGATAAACTGGCCTGAACCGAAATCCATATACGGATCGTCGATACCCTGAATGCGGTGACCGCGCGCCTCCAGCGCCTGCGCCGTGTGCGGATCGAAAGTCGATTCGATGTCGAGCGTAAAGTCGCGATTGACCTTCCAGCGCGGCGCATCGCACGCGGCCTGCGGCTGCTGGCCGTAATCGAGCATGCGCACGACCGTCTGCAGATGCCCTTGAGGCTGCATGTCGCCGCCCATCACGCCGAAGCTCATGACCGCCTCGTCGCGGCCCGCCACCTCCTGCGTGAGGAACGCCGGAATGATGGTATGGAATGGCCGCTTGCCGCCTTCGACCACATTCGGCGAGGCCGGATCCATCGAGAAACCGCAGCCGCGATTCTGCATGGCGATGCCGGTGCCGGGCACCACCACGCCGGAGCCGAAGCCCATGTAATTCGACTGAATGAAGCTCACCATCATGCCGCGTTCATCCGCTGCGGACAGATAGACCGTGCCGCCGGAACGCGGCATGCCGAAGCCGAAGTGCGTGGCGCGCGCGGGATCGATCAGCTTCGCACGCGACTTCAGATAGGCGTCGTCGAGCATCTGCTCGGGCGTCACGTCCATCGAACGCGGATCGGACACATAACGGTACACGTCCGCGAACGCGAGCTTCATCGCCTCGATCTGCAGATGTTGCGACTCGATCCCGTCGCGCGGCAGCGACGCCACGTCGAACTGCTCCAGAATGCCCAGCGCGATGAGCGCGGCGATGCCCTGCCCGTTCGGCGGAATCTCGTGCACCTTGTAGCCACGATACGTTTTCGAAATCGGCTCAACCCATTGCGCACGATAGTTGCGCAGATCGTCGAGCGTGAGGGCCGCGCCGCCTTCGCGTGCGAACGCCGCAATGCGCTCGGCGAGTTCGCCTTCGTAATACGCGCGCGGCCCCTGCTCGGCGAGGCGACGCAACGTCGACGCGTGGCCCGGCAGACGCACGTGCTCGCCCACTTCGGGCGCGCGGCCGCGCGGCATGAACGTCTCCGCAAAACCGGGCTGATCGCGCAACTCGGGAATCGCCGCCTGCCACTTGCGCGCGACGATCGAGGCCACGGCATAGCCGCGCTCGGCGATCTCGATGGCGGGCGCCATCAGGTCCGCGAACGGCAGCGAACCGAACTTCGCATGCAGCGCCTCCCAACCGGCGATCACGCCCGGCACCGTCGCGGTGTCCCAGCCGCGCTTGGGCTGCTTCGCGATCCCGTGCTCCTCGCCGTGCCTGCGGCGGAAATAGTCGACGCTCCAACCGGCCGGCGCCGTGCCAGACGCATTCAGACCGTGCAGTTGCGAGCCGTCCCAGACGAGCGCGAACGCGTCGCCGCCGAGGCCGCACGACACCGGCTCGACGACCGTGAGGGCCGCCGCCGCGGCGATCGCGGCATCGACGGCGTTGCCGCCTTTCCAGAGCATGCGCAGCCCCGCCTGCGCCGCCAACGGGTGCGAGGTCGAGACGATGTTGCGGGCGAACACCGGCAGGCGCGGTGTCGGATACGGGTTGTGCCAGTTGAAGCGCGTCATGAGGGTATCGATTCGGGTGAATGCGGATGAATGGAAGCGCGACGGTGCCGGACAGTCCGGCACGGACCGATCCTTCGATTATCTTGAAGGCTTGACCAAAAAAATATTAATATTTTGTTGTCGACACTTAAATTTTTCTCACATGCTCACGCTCCGGATGTTGCGTACCTTGCAGGCCGTCGCGCGCAGCGGCTCGTTCGCCACCGCCGCCGAAAAGACCGCGCTCACCCAGGCCGCCGTGAGCCTGCAGATGCGCGGACTCGAAGAAGCGCTCGGCCGCCAGATCTTCGACCGCCGCGCGCGCCAGGTGGCGCTCACGCGCGAAGGCCGCGAGATCTGCACGAAGGTCGAACGCATTCTCGAACTGATCGACGAACTGCCGGCCGGCGCCGACGACGCCATACGCGGCTCGGTGATCGTGGGCGCGGTGGTCTCGGTGATCGGCGCGCTCTCGCTGGCCGTCGCGCATCTGAAGACCGAGCATCCCGAACTCGAAGTGCGCCTGACCTCCGCGCGCTCCACCGAACTCGCGGATATGGTGGAAGCCGGCGAAGTCGATCTGGCTGTCGTGGTCGGCAATATCGACGGCACGCTGCACGATTCGCTCGCCTGGACGCCACTCTACGAAGAACCGCTCATGCTCGTCACGAGCGGCGCGACGAAAGGCACCGACGCCCGGCGCATCTTGCGCGAACGCGGCTTTCTGCGTTTCGACCGGCGCGTGCCGACGGGCGCGGTCATCGACGACGCGTTGCGCACGCTCGGCATCAAGCCGCTCGAATATCTCGAACTCAATTCCATCGAAACGATTGTTTCGCTGGTGCGCAACGACGTGGGCGTGAGCGTGCTGCCCGTGCTTCACAACGGCAACTGGCACGACGACGCGAATCTGCGGCTGATTCCGCTCTGCAATCCGCCCTTCATGCGCACGGTCGGCATGATTCACCGGAAATCGAATAAGCGCACGCTGCTGTTCAAAACGCTCGCGACGATGCTGCGTTAATTCATCATGAATCGAATCGCGACATTATGTCTATGTCGCCCTGTTTTAAGGCGTTTTCGCTTCGATAAATAGAAGCAGACGCCTGGCAATATCGCATCAATCAGCTTGACCTACGGCGCTCTGTAAGTAAAATGAAAACCAACGCAGCAAAACGCGCGAACGCATTTACCGATTCGTTTCGCCGTTATTAATTCGGCTGGATTTACCGATCCATTGCCGATAGTTAGTCATCCGTATAATCCATCGGAGAGTCAAGAATGAGATCCAGAATCGCAACGACAGCCGTCGTGCTGACCCTGGTCGGCGCCATGATCGCCGGCTCGGTGCTCGCGCAGCAGCCCGCACCGGTCAATCCGGCACAACCCGCACCGCCGGCCGCCGCCACGCACAACGACCCGATCGTCCAGAAGCGCATGGAAATTCGTGAAGCGAATCGCGAACAGCGTGCGAAAAAATCCGAAGCGAAGAAGGTGTACAGGAACGAAGCCAAACAGGCTCGCAGCGAACGCAATCAATCCGCTCAGGAATCCCGCGCACGCGCGCAAAATGCGCTCAACGCGCCGAATGGCGGCGCGCCCAATATCGCACCGAACACCCAGTAACGCCTCCGTCGAAAGCACTGCCACCTTAAGCCGCTACCGCCATCGCGCGGGCGCGGCTTTCGTGCGTTTGCGTGAGTTTTCGTGCGTTCACGGCTGATAGACGACCGGCCCCGGACGCGCGCGTGGAGCGTGGCCGGGCATTCGCGTAAGCTAGCGTCAATTCACGCGCGGATCGTCCATGCCCAGCTTGCCTTCCTCCACGGTGGTGATCGCTATTCGCAGACGTATCGGCTCGGCCACGGTCTGGCTCGCGGCCTGCCTGTGCGCCGCGCTCGGCGCAACGACGCTCACGGCATGCCAGCAATTGCCCGCACCCGGGCCGCGCACGCAATCGGTGGCGCTCACCTCGGAGGAGGCGAGCAGCACGCAGCTCGGCCAGGCGATCGACAAGGAGCGAGCCGGTCACCCTGGTTTGACCGGCATCGATCCGCTGACCGAGCCGCTGCAAGCCTTCGCCTCGCGCGTCGACCTGGTCCGCACGGCGCAACGCACGATCGACGTGCAGTACTACATCTGGCGCGACGATCTCACCGGCACGCTGCTGCTCGAAGAATTGCGCAAAGCCGCTGACCGTGGCGTGCGCGTGCGCCTGCTGCTCGACGACAACGGCATTCCCTCTTCGCTCGACAGCACGCTCGCGGCGCTCGACGCGCATCCGAATATCGAAGTACGCCTGTTTAATCCCTTCGTGATTCGCAAGCCCAAATTCATCGGCTTTATCACCGACTTTTCGCGTCTGAACCGGCGTATGCACAATAAGTCGCTGACGGCCGATGGCGTGGCGACGATACTCGGCGGGCGCAATATCGGCGACGAATATTTCGGCGCGACGGACGGCGTGGTATTCGCCGATCTCGACGTGCTCGCAATCGGTCCCGCCGCCACGGACGTCGCGCACGATTTCGACCGCTACTGGTCGAGTGCATCGGCGTGGCCCGCGAAGGAAATCCTGCCCGCCGTGTCCGCGGACCAGCTCGCGGTGCTCGACCGCGCCGCGCTGGCGGTGCAGACCAATCCGGCTGCCAGCGCCTTTATCGCGTCGCTCGAAGCGAAAACCGACGTGCGCCATTTGCTCGACGGCACGCTCGAATTCGAATGGGCACCGGCGCGGCTCGTCAGCGACGATCCTGCGAAAGCGCTTGGCAAAGCGCCGCAAGACTCGCTCATTCTCAGTCAGCTCAAGGACATACTCGGCGAGCCGCAACGCGAACTCGATCTCGTCTCGCCGTATTTCGTCCCCGCCGAATTCGGCACGCGTTATTTCACCGAGCTTGCCCAACGCGGCGTGACCGTGCGCGTGCTCACGAATTCGCTCGAAGCCACCGACGTCATGCCGGTGCACGGCGGCTATGCGAGACGGCGCAAGGCGCTGCTCGAAAGCGGTGTCGAACTGTGGGAATTGCGCCGCGCGGCAGGCGCGAGCGGCGCGAAGGAACAGGCGCCCGGCATGTTCGGCAGCTCCGGTTCGAGCCTGCATGCGAAGACCTTCGCCGTGGATGCGAAGCGCGTATTCGTCGGCTCGCTCAACTTCGACCCGCGCTCGGCGAATCTCAACACCGAACTCGGCCTCGTGATCGAAAGTCCGAAACTGGCCAGCCAGATCGAGCATGCGTTCGTCGTGCAGATTCCGCAGCTTGCCTACGAAACGCGACTCGCGCCGGACGGCTCGATCTACTGGATACGCCGCGATGGCGACAGCACGATCCGCTATGACGTCGAGCCGAATTCGCGCTGGAGCACGCGCCTCGCCGTGTGGTTCTTTTCGATTCTGCCGATCGAGTGGCTGCTGTAACCGCAGCCACGTCAATCAACGATTCAGCGCCTGTACCGCGTCGAGCGCGCCGCCCACCATCGCGCGCAGAACCGGCTGCACTTTTTGCGCGAGATCGGGCCGATAGTCGAACGGCGCGTCTTCGTTCATATAGGTCGACTGGCACATTTCGAGCTGCACGGCATGCACGCCGTCTTGCGGCGCGCCGAAATGGCGCGTGATATAACCGCCCTTGAAACGGCCATTTGCAATCGACGTAAAGCTTGCGCCCGCGCCTCGCTCGACGGCCGCCTGCACCGATGCATGCGTCGTGCGCCCGTCCTGCGTGCCGATATTCAAATCCGGCAATTTATTCTCGAACAGTCGCGGCAGCACGCTCGCAATCGAATGCGCTTCCCAGAGCAGCACGTTCGCATGGTCGGCGCGCAAGCGCTGCAACTCGGCGCGCAACGTGTCGTGATACGGCTGCCAATATATCTGCACGCGGCGCTGACGTTCCGCTGCATCCGGCGCCTGGCCTTCGCGATAAAGCGGCTCGCCGCGAAACGTTTCCGTGGGACACAGTGACGTGGTCGTTTGCCCCGGATAAAGGCTTTCGTCGTTCGGCGGACGATTCAGATCGATCACATAACGCGAAATACGCGCGCCCAGAATCGTCGCGCCGAGTTCTTTCGCAAAGGCATAAAGACGATCGAGATGCCAATCCGTATCGGCGACGCTCAGCGCAATGTCGCTGTAGCGATCGCGCAAATCGGCGGGAATCGTGGTGCCCAGATGCGGAATCGAAATGAGCAACGGCGCCGTGCCGCGTTCGAGCGTAAAGAGTTCGGTCATGATCCGGTCCGTTGAATGGCTGTGTGCTTACGCATCGGCGAGCAGACGCGCGAGCGTCTGGCGATAGTCGGCGTAAAGACGCGTTTCGTCGCGATGGCGGCGCTGCGCGATCACTTGCTCGCCGCCCGTATAGACATCGAGCACCGGCGTCTCGCCGTGTTCGCAGAACACCACCGACGAGAGCCACGTGCGCGGCGTCTGCCCGGCCAGATTCGGATGCTGCGGATCGAGCACGATCCAGTCGGCACGCGCGCCCGCTTCGAGCGCGCCCACGCGACGCCCCGTCGCCCGCGCGCCGCCCGCCAGCGCACCGGCATACAGCCGGTCGGCCACATAAGCCGTTTGCGGCGAAGCGAGCACGTTGCGCTCGCGGCGCACGAGACGCTGGCCATATTCGAGCAGGCGCAATTCCGCGCGCCAATCCACGCCGATGTGGCTGTCCGAGCCGACGCCAAATGCGCCTTGCGCGTCGAGATAATCGTGCGCCGGGAAAATGCCGTCGCCGAGATTCGCTTCGGTGGTCAGACACAAGCCCGCCACCGCGCCGCTGCGCGCGAGCGCGAGCGTCTCCTGCGCGTCGACGTGCGTCGCGTGCACGAGGCACCAGCGCGCATTCACGTCGAAACGATCGAGCAGCCATTGCACCGGACGCGCGCCTTCGGTTTCGATGCACGCCTCGACTTCGGCGGTTTGTTCAGCGATGTGAATATGTACGGGCGCGCCGGGCAACATCGCGTCGAGACCGTTGAGCATGTCGCGCAACGAATCCTGCGAGACCGCGCGTAACGAATGCGGCGCGACGCCATAACGCAACGCGCCCTGCTCGGGATACGTTTCGCACAGCGCCTCGATAATCTCAATCAGTTGCGCGGGCGTGTTGATGAAGCGCCGCTGATCGTCGCGCGGCGCACGCGCGCCAAAGCCGCTGTACTGGTAAAGCACCGGCAGCATCGTCATGCCGATGCCCGTCTCGCGCGCCGCGCCCACCACGCGCTGCGCGAGTTCGGCGGGACTCGCATAACGCTGACCGTCCTGCGCGTGATGCACGTAATGGAATTCGCAGACGGACGTATAACCCGCCTTGAGCATTTCCACATAGAGCCAGCGCGCGATCGCGCCAAGATCGTCGGGCGTGATGCGAGCGGCGAAGCGATACATCAGATCGCGCCAGCTCCAGAAACTGTCGGTGGGATTCGCGCGATACTCGGTGAGGCCCGCCATCGCGCGTTGAAACGCATGCGAATGAAGATTAGGCATCCCAGGTATTACCGGGCCCGATGCCGTTACCACACCCGCGGGCGCGGAGGCGAGATCGGGCTGCACGCGCAGCAGCGTGCCGTGCGCGTCCCATTCGAGCAACACGTTGCGGCGCCAGCCATCCGGCAGCCACGCATGCGCGGCGAACAGCGCGCGCTGAGGGAAATCGGAATTCAAGGTATTCATGCGCGTTGATCGCGTTCGAAAACGGTTTGGCCGCCGCGCACGACGCGCGCGCACAGCGGACGGCCGATCCAGTAGGCGAGTTCGGCGAGCGACTGCACCTGCCAGACCGCGAAATCGGCGGGACGTCCCACGCCGAGCGTGCCGTGGCGCGCGGTATCGCCGAACGCCTGGGCCGCGTGCCGCGTCACGCCTTGCAGCACTTCAGGCACGGTCATGCGGAACAGCGTGGTCGCCATATTCATCATCAGCAACAGCGAAGTCGCGGGCGAGGTGCCGGGATTGCTGTCGGTGGAAATCGCAATCGGCACCTCGTAGCGGCGCAGCAGATCGAGCGGCGGCAACTGCGTCTCGCGAATGAAATAATACGCGCCCGGCAGCAGCACGGCCACGCTGCCCGCCTCCTTCATCGCGGCCACGCCCGCTTCGTCGAGAAACTCCAGATGATCCGACGACAACGCGCCATAACGCGCCGCCAGCGCCGCGCCGCCGCTATTCGACAATTGCTCCGCATGCATTTTCACGGGCAAATTACGACGCGCCGCCGCTTCGAACACGCGCTCGCTTTGCGCGATCGAAAAACCGATGCGCTCGCAGAACACATCGACGGCATCGACGAGACCTTCGTCCGCGAGCGCGGGCAGCATGCGCTCGCACACTTCGTCGATATAGGCGTCGGCGCGTCCGGCGTATTCGGGCGGCAAGGCATGTGCGCCGAGAAACGTCGTGCGCACCGTGACCGGATAACGCTCGCCCAGTTGCCGCGCGACGCGCAGCATCTTGCGCTCCGCATCGAGTTCGAGACCGTAGCCCGATTTGATTTCGACGGCCGTCACGCCTTCCGCGAGCAGCGGTTCGAGACGCGCGGCCGATTGCGCGAAGAGTTCGGCTTCGCTCGCGGCGCGCGTGGCGCGCACGGTCGAGACGATGCCACCGCCCTGGCGCGCGATTTCCTCGTAGCTCACGCCTGCGAGACGTTGCGCGAATTCATCGGCGCGCTGGCCGCCGTAGACCAGATGCGTATGGCAGTCGACGAGACCCGGCGTCACCCACGCGCCGCCGAGGTCTTCGCGCGGCCATTGCGCGAACGCAGCGGGCAGATCGTCCGCCGCGCCGAGCCACGCAATCGTGCCGTTGTCGACGGCGATGGCCGCGTCGTCGAGCGTGTCCCGCGGGTCGCCCTGCGCGCAGAGTTTGAGGTGGTGCCAGACGGTTTGATTCATGGCGCTTTCTTCGGATGTCGTTGCACGTTCAGCGTAATGGCGAGCAGCACGCCCTCGCCTTGCGTTTCGATGGTGACGTGCTGGGCGCAGTCGATACGCAGCGTGTCGCCGGTTTCGAGCGCGATCCATTCGCCTTCGTTATCACCCTCGCCGACGCGCGCGCGCGTGACGCCTTGCGCGCCGTACAGCAGCACGGTATCCGTTTGCGCGGGAATACGATGCGAACCCGCCTCGCGCCAGACCTCGAGCGAACCGTGCGCCACGTCGCGTCGCACCATCAGATTGAAGTCGCGCGTGGCGCCATCGACAAGACGCGCGTCGATCGACGCTGCGCCGTCGAAGCGCGCGATATCGAGCGCGTGCGTCAGCGCATGCGTCGACAACACATTCGCGCCGTCGGCATCGCGCTCATCGAGCAACATGCCCGCGCCTTCGAGCAGCACGAGCGTGCGATCCACGCCCGCAAAGCGCGAAAACGGCCCGGCCTGCGCGACATCGGCCACGCTCACACGCCACGCGAACGCGACGTCGTGCGCAACCGCATCGGCCGACACAGGCGCGGATTCCGCCGCGATCTCGCGCGTGACGCCGCCGCCGTTCTTCCACGGCGACGCCACCCGATCCGCGCCGCGCAGCAGCGTCAGCCGCGGCGCGTGCGTCGTGCGAGCCTCGCTCATCGGCCCAGCATCGGCAGCTTGAGACCGGCTTCGCGCGCGGTCTGCTGCGCGAGTTCGTAGCCGGCGTCGGCGTGGCGCATCACGCCCGTGGCCGGGTCGTTGTGCAGCACGCGGCCCAGACGCTCGTGCGCCGCCTGCGTGCCGTCCGCGACGATCACCACGCCCGCGTGCTGCGAGAAGCCCATGCCCACGCCGCCGCCGTGATGCAGCGACACCCACGACGCACCGCCCGCCGTGTTCAGCAGCGCGTTGAGCAGCGGCCAGTCGCTCACGGCGTCCGAACCGTCCTTCATCGATTCGGTTTCGCGATTCGGGCTCGCGACCGAACCCGTGTCCAGATGATCGCGGCCGATCACGATCGGCGCCTTCAGCTCGCCGTTCTTGACCATCTCGTTGAACGCCTGACCCAGACGATAACGATCCTTCACGCCGACCCAGCAAATGCGCGCGGGCAGGCCCTGGAACGCGATGCGTTCGCGCGCCATGTCGAGCCAGTTGTGCAGATGCGGATCGTCGGGAATCAGTTCCTTGACCTTCGCGTCGGTCTTGTAGATGTCCTCGGGATCGCCCGAAAGCGCGACCCAGCGGAACGGCCCCTTGCCTTCGCAGAACAGCGGACGGATATACGCGGGCACGAAGCCCGGGAAATCGAAGGCGTTTTCGACGCCCATTTCCAGCGCCATCTGGCGAATGTTGTTGCCGTAATCGAGCGTGGCCGCCCCGCGCTCCTGCAGCGTGAGCATCGCCTGCACCTGATGCGCCATCGACTGCTTCGCGACCTTGATGATGCTCTCCGGCGCGACCTTCTGCGCCTCGCGCCATTGCTCGACGCTCCAGCCTTGCGGCAGATAGCCGTTGATCGGATCGTGCGCGCTGGTCTGGTCGGTCACGCAGTCGGGCGTGATGCCGCGCGCCACGCATTCGGCGAACACGTCCGCCGCATTGCCGAGCAGACCCACCGAGACCGGCTTGCCCGTCTGCTTCGCTTCTTCGACGATGGCGAGCGCCTCGTCGAGCGTCTTCGCCTTGCGGTCGACATAGCGCGTCTTCAGACGGAAGTCGATGCGCGTCTCGTCGCATTCGACCGCGATCATCGAAAAGCCCGCCATCGTGGCCGCGAGCGGCTGCGCGCCGCCCATGCCGCCGAGACCGCCCGTGAGAATCCAGCGGCCCTTCGGATTGCCGTTGAAATGCTGGTTCGCCACGGAATAGAACGTTTCGTAGGTGCCCTGCACGATGCCCTGCGAGCCGATGTAGATCCAGCTGCCCGCCGTCATCTGGCCGTACATCATGAGGCCCTTGCGGTCGAGTTCGTGGAAATGCTCCCACGTGGCCCAGTGCGGCACGAGATTCGAATTCGCGAGCAGCACGCGCGGCGCGTCGGCATGCGTGCGGAACACGCCCACCGGCTTGCCCGACTGGATCAGCAGCGTTTCGTCTTCACCGAGGTCCTTCAGCGACGCGAGGATCTGATCGAAACATTCCCAGTTGCGCGCGGCGCGACCGATCCCACCGTACACGACCAGCGCGTGCGGATGCTCGGCCACTTCCGGGTCCAGATTATTCTGGATCATGCGATAGGCGGCTTCCGCCAGCCAGGTCTTGCAGACTTTCTCGCTGCCGCGCGGCGCGCGGATCGTGCGGGAAGGATCGAGGCGGGGATCGGTGAAGTTCGGATGGTTCATGGCGTTCGTTCGTCTCGGAAGTCTCGAAAGAAAAGTTCTGGCGCAAGCCGCGCGGCCTTTCTGTTGCAGGGTTCCCTGTGAAGGCGTGGCGGCAACGTGAGAGCAAGTCTAACCCTGCCAAGTTGTATATACAACTCGTTTCAATAAAACGAGCGTAGGGAATTACCCTGGCGATTTTCCGGGATTTTTTAGCGTGTTAGCAGGGAATCGAGCGCGCCAATCGGGCGCTCATTGACTAGACAAGATGATGCGACGTGCGCGCCCGGAACGGCGCGCAGCGGAGAAAGCAAAGAAAGCGGAGAAAGCGGAAACGCGAGAAGAACGGGAAGAAAGCGTCAGACCGTGCCGGCCAGATGAAAGCGCGAAGCCGGATGCCAGAGCCGCACCGACGTGGCCACATGCTGGCCGACCCACGTGCGGCGCAGCAGCAGCAGACACGGCTCGCCGATCTCCATCGCCAGATACTGGCGCACGCGCGCATCGGGCTTCTGCGCGTAGATGCGGAATTCCGCGCGCTGGATCGGCGCGAGCCGCACCATATAGTGATTGGGCGTTTCGACCGTGAAATCCTGCTGGAGATAATCGGGAAACACTTCAGGATTTACGTAGCGATCCTCGTACTGGATCGGCTCGCCCTCTTCGCTGTGCACGATGCGCGAATGGAACACCGGCCCGCGTTCGAGTTCGAGCGCGGCGATGGCGTTCTCGTCGTCGCTGGCTTCGAGCGCGAGCACGTTCGCGCTATGGCGATGGCCGCGCGCGGCGATTTCGTCGGCGATATTGCGGATCTGCAGCGCCGTCGACTCGTATTGACGCGGCGCGACGTAAGTGCCCGAGCCGCGCACGCGGTTGAGCACGCCGTCGGCCATCAGCTCGCGCAGCGCGCGCGACACCGTCATGCGCGCGACGCCGAATTCCTTGACCATCTCGGTTTCGGAAGGCACGACGTCGCCCGGCTTGAGCGCACCGCTTTCGATCTGCGCGAGGACGTGACGCTTGATCTGTTCGTAGGCGGGCAGTGGCGCACCGTGAGCCGGCTTTTTTTGCATGGTGTCGAGCGGAAAATGAACCGGCCACATTGTACCGTTCGCGCTCCGGGCCGCCGCGCGCGCGGCGTCGGCGGCGCGGCCGGTCTCACTGACGCCACGCGCGAGGACCGCGCGCTTGCGTGCTAAGATCGGCGGCTTCTGCACCCAGACTGCACCCAGACCCGGCCGGTCGAGGCCGCGTCCGGCCCGCTTGCGGCGCGCGTTCGCGACGCTGCTCCACTTCACGCCACTTTCACGCGCGCTCCGAGCGAAACGACCTTGAACGCACCGACCCAACTCATTTTCCTGCCGGGCGCCTCGGGCGACCCCGCGTTCTGGCAACCGATGGCGAACGCGCTCACCTACGAGGCCGAGCATCAGTTCCTCGCCTATCCGGGCTTCGGCGCCGAACCTGCCGATCCCGACGTCGAAAATTTCGAGGACCTCGTGCGCCGCCTCGTGCAACGCATCGACCGTCCGACCGCGCTGATCGCCCAGTCGATGGGCGGCGTGCTGGCCTTGCGCGCGGCGCTCGCAAAGCCCGCGCTCGTCACGCATCTGGTGCTGGCCGTCACCTCGGGCGGCCTCGACATGCAGGCGCTGGGCGCGAGCGACTGGCGCGAGAGCTTCGGCAAGGAGAACCCGCATCTGCCGGACTGGTTCCTGACGCTGCGCGAAGATCTCACGGGCGAACTGCCGTATATCCAGCAGCCGGTCATGCTGCTGTGGGGCGACGAAGATCCCATCAGCCCGCTCTCCGTGGGCGAAAAGCTGCTCGAATTGCTGCCGAATTCCGAGCTCGATCTCGTGAACGGCGGCGGCCACGATCTGGCCAACGCGCATGCGCGCGTGCTCGCCCCGCTCGTCGACGAATTCCTGCAGCAAGCCTGATGTTCTTCTCGCGCGCGGCGTCCTGCCGCGCGCGCTGTCTCCTCCGCTTTCTCCGCTCTCCTGCTTTTTCGTCTGCCGCACGCACGCTGTGCCGGCTGCACGCCCGCACGTCCCGAGTCACGCTCGGAGCGACGCCCCGCACTTTCCTTTTCGCTTTCAATATCTTTCATTAACCATTCAATCAGCCGCGATCTGCCTTGAAAAAGCCGCGAACTGACGTGATTGCGGCTTGACATTCAGCGGGCATAAAGCGACTATTGGCCGGTTCGATAAACGAAACGTAGTTCGCATTGCGAACGCACGATAACAACAACGAGCAGGCCGCCGCACGTCGCCGTGACACCTCGTGACACGCCGCGCGTGGCGCACATCAGCTTGCAGCCACACACTGCGCGACTCATAACAGCATGAAAAGAGACAACCCTCCCATCGCTCAACCGCAATCCGCCAAAGGCCGCGGCGTCGTCGCCGCCCTCGTCTATGTGTTCGAGCGGGTCATGCCCGACCCCTTCGTTCTCTCGATCTGCCTCACGGCGTTCGTCGCCGTGCTCGCGCTCGCGATTGCGCCGCAAGGCCATCTCCCGACGCTGCTCGACGCCTGGTACACGGGCACCTTCGGCATCCTCGGCTTCGCGCTGCAGATGATCCTGATTCTCGCGACCGGCTATGCCATCGCCGAAGCGCCGATCGTCCAGCGCGGCCTGCGCGCGCTCGCGGCGAAAGCACAGACGCCCGCGCGCGCCGCGCTGCTGGTGTTTCCGGTGGTCGCCGTCGCCGCGTGGCTGAACTGGGGCCTCGGCCTCATCGTCGGCGCGCTGCTCTCGCGCGAAATCGCGCGGCGCGTGAAGGTCGATTTCGCGTGGCTCGTGGCCGGCAGCTATTCGGCGTGGTCGATCTGCAATAGCGGTCTGTCGAGTTCCATCGCGCTCTCGCAGGCTTCGCACGGCAACGCGCTCAATCTGGTCGAAAAGGCCACGGGCCACGTCATCCCCCTCGCCGAGACCGTGTTCGCGCCGTTCGTGTTCGTGCCGACCGTGCTGGTGGTCGTCGTGATGACCGCGATCTTCATCCGCATGCACCCGAAAGCGGAAGACGTGGTGGCGTTCAATCAGGCCGCGCAGGACGAAGACAGCGCCCCGAGCGACGACCCGCACGCGCGCATCAGCGACACGCCGTCGTTCGCCACGCGCCTCGAACAGTCGATGCTCGGCACGCTGCTGATGCTCGCGCTGGGCGTGGGCTTTCTGGCGATGGAGTGGAGCGAAAAAGGCTTCGATCTCGACATCAACACGACCATCCTGATCTTCCTGCTGATCGGCCTCGCGCTGCAGCGCACGCCGATCGCCTACGCGAACGCGATCCGCCGCGCCGCGCGCCAGACCGGCTCGATGCTGCTGCAATACCCGGTCTACGGCGGCATCATGGGCATCATGAAGGGCACCGGTCTCGCGTCGATGATCGCCAAGGCGTTCGTGACGATCGCCACGCCGGTTTCGCTGCCGATCTGGAGCTACCTGAGCTCGCTCATCATCACGCTGCTGGTGCCGAGCGCGGGCGGTCACTGGGCCGTGCAAGGACCGTTCGTGCTGCCCGCCGCGCTGAGCCTGCACGCGTCGGTGCCGCGCACCGCGATGGGCGTGGCGATGGCCGAAAACGTCTCGAACATGCTCCAGCCGTTCTGGGCCGTGCCGATCGTGGCCATCGCGGGCATCCGCATCCAGCGCGTGATGGGCTACACCGCCGTGACGTTCGCGGTCTCGCTCGTGATCTACGCGGTCGCGCTCTGGCTGGTGCCGTGATTGGTGCCCTGATTGGTGCCGTGATCGCCTGATAGTCGATCGTCGCGCATTCACCAGCGACGCAGCATTTCCCGCTTCGGCGGCGCAACGGCGCCGCGCCTGCCGCGTGTGTTTCTCGCGCGGCCCGGCGCGGCGCCGTTTTTTCGTGCGGCATGGTGCACTTTCGTAGTTCGCGCACCCCGCGCGCGAATCGGCGACAATGAGGCTCGCCCGGCAGCGCGCGGGCTTCGCCACCGACCGAACCGAAGGAGCCCGCCGTGACCGCCAATCCCTCCGCCGACGATCTCGATCCGCGCCTGCTCGATTTCGCGCGTGAAGTCTTCGACACCGCGCGCCGCGGCGAAGCCGCCACGCTCGCCTCGCTGATCGATCAGGGCCTGCCGCCCAATCTGCGCAACGATAAAGGCGACAGCCTCGTGATGCTCGCGAGCTACCACGGCCACGCCAACGCCGTGCGCGCGCTGGTGCAACGCGGCGCCGATCCCGACCTGCGCAACGACAACGGCCAGACGCCGCTCGCGGGCGCCGCCTTCAAGGGCTATACCGAGGTGATCTCCGCGCTGCTCGACAACGGCGCCGACGTGGAAGGCGCATCGCCCGACGGCCGCACCGCGCTGATGATCGCGGCCATGTTCAACCGCGTGGACATCGTCGAAATGCTGATCGCGCGCGGCGCCAATCCTTCCGCGCAGGACGGCGCGGGCAATACCGCCTTCGACGTCGCGAACGGCATGGGCGCATCCGACGCCGCCGCCTGGCTCGCACGCGCAAGCGGCAGGACCGTATAACGCGCCGTCGTTTTACGCCGCGATTTAAGGGCTCGAATCGCAACTTCATCGCGCGGTCGCACTTGCTCGAGTCTGGCGCGATCCGACCGTCCGGCACGAATGCGCCACGCATGTTCGCGGCCGATTCATCCCCCGCCGGATTGGCGCGCTGGCGCACACAGCCCTGGTGTCACTCCTGGTTTGCATACGAGCGCCTCCAGGCGACGCTACGCCTGTAGCCCGCGTAAAGCGGCACGTGTGTTGCTCCAGCGCGTTTACGTGATATTGTTTTGGCACTGGAGTCGTAACGTGCATGTGCCCGTCAATCGAACTTCGTCACCTTCGCGAGCGTCGCCATGAGTGATGTACGCCACCATCTAAGCCCGCGCGACCGCGTGGAATTGCTCTGCTGGCTCACGTGCGGGAGCCTCGGGGTCTACTACCTCAACGAATCCTGGCCAAACGCGGCTTTTCACGTGCAGGCGGCGCACAAGTGGCTCGACCGCCACGCGCGCGAAGCCGACTGGCTCGCCATCGCGCGGCTCACCGCGATCGCGCAGGAAATCGCCAAGCAGCACGCATGGTTCGTCGACGCGACCTGGGCGCGCGACGCCGTCGAGGAAATCCTCGACACCGACGACCTCAATTACCAGGCGAAGCTGGTTCTGCAGGTGCTCAAGGACTGCGAGCTCGCGCTCTCCGACCGCCGCGCCGCCGATTAATTCGCGCCAGGCGCACCCGCGCGCGCCTCGCACGTTTCTCCATCAGACGATGGAGGCGGCGCGCGCGACGCCGGACCATACTCTGGAACGCAGCGCGAGCCCCCGCTCGCGCATTCGCGGCTTCGCGCCGCTGCGGGAGCGTTCCGATGATCCCCTCTCGAGTTGCCGGCACCTTCGTGGCCGCTGTTCTGTGCGCGTGCGCATCGGCGGCGAGCACGTCGGCATTTGCGCAGCACGACGCGCCGATGACCGGCATGAATAGCGGCAAACCGGTGCAGAAAATCGCGCCGAAGACCGACCGCAAATCGCTGCACGTCGCGAAAGCGACGCGCGCCGAACCTCAGTCGCTGCGCTATCTGCTAGCGGAATCGCCTTGAATGCAGCGCGCATTCAAACTCATTTTTTCAGCGACCGCTCCGCCATTCACGACTGCGGAGCGGCTTTCGTCATGCCGATCACACCCTTCTCCGCCGCCGGCGGCGTCCAGCCATAACCGAGCGCTTTATACAGGCTCACGATCTGCGCGAGCTGCTGATCCTGTAACGACGATTGCTGTAATTGCGCGCTGAATAAACTGCGTTCCGCATCGAGCACTTCCAGATAACTCGTATAACCGCCCTCGTAAAGATCGCGCGACAGCGATGCATATTGCGTGAGCGCTTCCACCTGACGCGTCGTGGCTTCGAGCTGATCGCGCGTGCGCGCCACGCCGACGAGCGCATTCTCGACGTCGGCGAATGCCTGCTGGATCGTCTGCTCGTAACTCAGCAGCGCTTCCTGTTGCACCGCTTCCGCCTGATGCACCGAGCCCGCAATCGCGCCGCCCTCGAAAATCGGCTGCGTCACCGAGCCCGCGAACGACCAGACGCGCGCCGGTCCCGTCCATAAGCCCGAGAGCGCCGTGCTCGCCGCGCCGAATAAACCCGTGAGCGATATCTGCGGAAAATACAGCGCGCGCGCCGCGCCGATCGATGCGTTGGCCGAAACGAGCGCCTGCTCGGCCTGGAGAATATCGGGGCGGCGTTCGATCAGCGACGAAGGCAGGCCCGCCGGAATGGCGGGCGCGGTCAATTCGGTAATCGATTTGCCGCGCGGAATCGGCCCCGGATTCTGACCGAGCAAAAGCGAAATCGCCGTTTCCTGTTGCGCGATCTGCTGCTCGATTGAATACACCGACGCTTGCGCGGATTCATATTCCGAACGCGCCTGACTCAATTGCAATTTCGACACCACGCCGCCCGAAAAACGCTCGTTAAACAGATCGAGCGCGCCCTGGCGGCTTTTGAGCGTTTCCTGCGCAATCGTCAGTTGATTGTCGTAATCGCGCAATTGCAGATAACTCGACGCCACATTCGCAATCAGCGCAATCCGCGTGGCCTGCTGCGCCGATTGCGTGCCGAGATAATCGGCGCGCGCGGCTTCGGTCAAACGCCGCAGACGCCCGAACAGATCGAGCTCCCACGACGCCACGCCTTCAAGCTGCACCTGATTGCCCACCGCGGGCGGATAACCGGGCGCGGGCACACCACGACTGCGCGACGCGCCGAAGTTCGCGCCGATTTGCGGAAACAGGCCCGCGCGTGTGACGACGTAGCGGCCGTAATATTCCTCGATACGCGCGGCGGCAATGCGCAAATCCTTGTTTTGCGCGAGCGCTTTCGTAATCAGATCGTCGAGTACCGGATCGTTGAATTGCGTCCACCAGTCGAGCGAGGGATCGACCACCTCCGCGCCGGGCGCAGCAAAACGATAGGACGACGGCGATTCCACCTCAGGCCGATGATAGTCGGGCCCCACGGCGCAGGCAGCAAGACAGGCCGCAAAACTGGCCGCGAGTGCGATCGGTGCGGTGCGTAACAACGCGCGCTGGAGTATCGGCGTCATGGCTTCAACCCTCCTGCGCGGGCGGCGCCGACGGCGGCGGCAGATCCGGCTCGGCCTTCGGCGTCTTGCGCGACGACAGCGTTTCGAGGCCCCAGAAGAACATCGGGATGAAGAACAGTGCGATCGCCGTCGCGCCGAGCATGCCGAAAATCACGCCGGTGCCGAGCGAGCGCCGACTCGCCGCCGACGCGCCGCTGGCAATCGCAAGCGGCACGCAACCGAGAATGAACGCGAGCGACGTCATGATGATCGGACGCAGCCGCAATTTCGCGGCGCGCAACGCCGCGTCGTAGGGCGACAGCCCTTCTTTCTCGCGCATTTCCACCGCGAATTCGAAAATAAGAATCGCGTTCTTCGCGGCCAGCGCGATCAGCACCGTCAACCCGATCTGGAAATACACGTCGTTTTCCATACCGCGTATGAAAATGCCCACCAGCGCGCCAAACAACGCAAAAGGCACGGCGAGCAGCACGCCAATCGGCAGCGACCATTTTTCGTATTGCGCGGCGAGAATCAGGAACACCATCAGCAACGCGAAGGCAAACACCAGCGCCGCGGTCGAACCCGCCTGCTTTTCTTCGTAGGCCTGGCCGCTCCATTCGTAGTTGTAGCCGTCGCCGAGCGTTTCGCGTGCGATTGTTTCCATCGCCGCAATCGCTTCACCGGAACTGTGGCCCGGCGCGGCATCGCCGGTCAGCTTGGCCGCCGGGAAATTATTGAAGCGATTCACGATATCCGCGCCCGGCACGAAACGGACCGTGGCCAGCGCCTTGATCGGCACCATCTGCCCACTGGTATTGCGCACGTAAAGCTGCTGAATATCTTCCGGACGCGTGCGGTATTGCGGCTCCGCCTGCACGATCACCTGAAACAAGCGGCTACCCTTTGGAAACTGGCTCACATACGACGACCCGAACATCGTCTGCAACGCCGAATAGACGTCCTGAATCGGTACGCCGAGTGTTTCCGCGCGCTCGCGGTCGACTTCCACCAGCAATTGCCGCGAATTGGTATTGATGGTCGAATTCACGCTGCGCAACGCGGGATTCTGGCGCGCCTTGGCAATGAACTGGCGCACCTTTTCCTCGAGTTGCTGATAACTGCCATCGCCCGTGCTTTGCAGCCAGAATTCGAATCCGCCCGTGGTGCCGAGGCCCGGAATCGAAGGCGGATTGAGCGGCACCACTGCGCCCTCCTTGAAGCCCGAAAACACTTTCGTCGCCTCGCGAATCAGATCCTGCGCCGTGCCGTTTTCGCCGCGCTCCTTGAACCCTTTTAGCGTGATGAACAACGTGCCCGCATTCGACTTGTATTGCGAGTCGATCAGGCTATAGCCGATTGGCGCTGCGACCGAACTCACGGCGGGTTGCTTCGCGAACCAGTCTTCCGCCTTCTTCGACAACTCTCCGGTGCGATCGAGACTGGCCGCATCGGGCAACACGACCGCGCCGAGCAGATAGCCCTGATCCTCGACCGGCAAAAACGACGAAGGAATGGTTTTGAAGAGACCACCCGTGGCAATCAGCATCACGACGATCAATCCGATCGACAGCATGACGCGGCGAATCGCGGTTTGCACCCAACTGCCATAGCCGTTGGTGATCTTGTCGAATTTTTCGTTGAACCAGCGGAAAAAGCGGTTCTTCTTATGCTCGCCCGGCTTGAGCAGAATGGCGGCCAGTGCGGGCGACAGCGTCAGCGCGACCACGCCCGACAACACCACCGACACCGCAATCGTCACCGCGAACTGTTTATAAAGCTGGCCTGTGATACCAGATAGAAACGCCACCGGAATAAACACCGCAAGCAGCACGAGCACGATAGCCACCACCGGCCCGCTCACTTCGTCCATCGCGCGTTTGGCCGCTTCTTTCGGTGGCAATTTAAATTCGCTCATATTGCGCTCGACGTTTTCGATCACGACGATCGCGTCGTCCACCACGATGCCGATGGCCAGCACCATACCGAACAAGGTGAGCATATTGATCGAAAAGCCGAACGCCTCCATGCCGATGAATGCGCCGATGATCGACACCGGCACCGCGAGAATCGGCACGAGCGTCGCGCGAAAACTCTGCAGGAAAATGTAGACCACCAGAATCACGAGTATCACGGCGTCGCGCAAAGTATGTACCACTTCGCCGATCGACTCGCGCACGAATTCGGTGGTGTCGAGCGCCACCTCGTATTTGAGGCCGGGCGGGAAATTCTTCTTTAATTGCTCCAGCGTCGCGCGCACCTGTTTGGCCACTTGCAGAGCATTCGCGCCCGGTTGCTGATAAACCGCGATCAGCGTCGCCGTTTTGCCGTTATAACGGCCGCGCAATGAATAATCCTTCGCGCCGAGTTCCGCGTGACCGATATCCTTGATGCGCACGATGGCGGCGTCGCCCGACCCCGCGCGCAGAATGATGTTGTCGAAATCGACCGGCTCCGTCAAACGCCCTTTGGTCGCTACCGGAAACGTCTGCTGCACGGGCGAGTCGGTGGGCGACTGACCTAATCGCCCTGCGGAAAATTGCTGATTCTGCGCACTGACGGCGTTCTGCACGTCGGCCACCGTAATGCCCAGTTTCGCCATGCGATCGGGTTTGAGCCAGATGCGCATCGCGTAGTCGGCGGAACCGAAAATCGACGCCTGATTCGCGCCCGGAATACGCTTGAGCGCGTCGAGCACATACACGTTCGCGTAATTCGCCACATACGCCTGGTCATAGGCGTTGTCGGGCGAATAGATCGCAATCACCATCATGAACGCCGATGAGCGCTTTTGCACCGAGACGCCTTGCGCCGTCACCGCATCGGGCAGCGTCGGCAGCGCGAGATTCACGCGGTTCTGCACGTCCACCTGCGCGAGCGACGGATCGGTGCCGATATTGAAATACACCGTGAGCGTCATATTGCCCGTCGACGAGCTCGACGAACTCATATACATCATGTTGTCGGCGCCATTCACCTGCTGCTCGATCGGCGCAGCCACATTCTGCGCGACGATGTCGGCGCTCGCGCCCGGATACGTGGCGCTCACGGTAATCGTCGGCGGCGCGATGTCGGGAAACTGCGCAATCGGCAGATTGAACATCGACACCAGGCCCGCCACCACGAGAATAATCGAGAGCACCGACGCGAAAATCGGCCGGTCGATAAAGAAGTGGGATAACTTCATCGCTCACCCCCCTGCGGTGGGCGAGAGCGTGACATCCACGCGGCGCGACTTGTCGGGAGGATCGGTGGCGACGATGCGCGCGGGTTTACGCATGTCGATGCGTGCGTTCTGCACGCCCGCCACGATCAGCGCCGCCCGCACGGTCGCCGCACGCGAGGCGGCCAGACGTTCGTTCGCGGCATACGAGCCGCTCGAATCGGTGTAACCGGAGATGACCACGTGCGTGTCGGGCGCGCTCACGAGACGCTGCGCGACGGCGGCCAATGCGCTGGCCGATTGTGCGTCAAGACTGGCGCTGCCGACTTCGAAATAAAGCTGGGTCAGTGCAGCGGCATTGGCTCCGGTCGAAGACGACGTGGCCGCGCTTTTCGCACCGGAAGCGCCTGCACCGTTTTTTGCCTCGGGCTGGTTTGTTAATTTATCAGCATTCCCAACTTGTGTGTTATCCGTATCCGCACCGGGAATCTTCACGCTCGCCGGCGGCGTCGCCACCACGTTTGCTTTCACGACAGCGCCGGGCATCAACCGCAAGGTATTGTCGACCACCACGCGATCTCCCGCGTGGAGTCCCGAACGAATGACCCAGTCGTTGCCATTCCATTCGCCCGTTTCCACCGAGCGCTGCTGCGCCTTGCCATCCTTGTCGACAGTCCACACATACGCGCCGCGTGGCCCCTGCATCACCGCGTCCTGCGGCACCGCCACCGCACTCGCGCGATCCGCGCCAAGCAGTTTGATTCGCACGAACTGCCCCGGACGCAACGCACCATTCGGATTCGGCACTTCGGCGCGAATCAGATACGTGCCGGTTTCCGTGCTCAGCGACGCATCGGTAAATGCAATGCGGCCGCGATACGGATACACGCTGCCGTCCGCGAGCACGATGACCGCTTCGAGTTTGCCGATCTGCGGCAATTTGAGCGCGCCGCTCTTGACCTGCGTGCGCAGATCCAGCATCTCGTTCTCGGACAACGAGAAGTTGATCCACATGGGATCGAGTTTGGCGACATACGTGAGCAGGCTATTGGTGGCGTCGATATACGAGCCGTCCTGCTTCTTGGCGAAACTCGACAAGCCGGTCACCGGCGCGGTGATGGTCGTATAGCCGAGATTGAGGCTCGCACTCGTGACATTGGCGCGCGCCTGTTCGAGCGCGGCGGCTGCGGCTTGTTGCTGGCCGACTGAATCGTCGAGGTCTTTCTGGCTCAAGGCGTTCTTGGCAACCAGCGGACGCACGCGATTCAGGTTGGCCTGCGCCGTATCGAGTCGCGCCTTCTGCTGCGCATATTCGGCGCGCGCGGCATCGAGCGCGGCCTCGAACGGCTTGCGGTCCATCACGAACATCACATCGCCCTGATGAACCAGCGAGCCTTCCTGATACACGCGCTTTTCCAGGAAGCCATTCACGCGCGCGCGAATTTCAACCTGCTGCGAGCTTTCCGTCTGCGCCACGTAATCGAATACCACGGGCACGTCGCGCAACGCGACGTCGATCACATCGACATTGGCAGGCGGCGGCGCCGACGCAACGGGCGTCTTCTCATGGCACGCAGCAACTCCAAGCAGCAATCCCAACGACAGGCACAAACGGGCAAGCCGGATTCCGCATAACATGCTGTTCTCTCCGTTGTCGACGATCTACGCTGGACCGACGAACCCGAGGCGAGTCCGGCAATACCGGACGTAGTGCGCCGCCTTGAAGCTCGGAGCAAATCTTACTGCGTTTCACGTACGTGCACGTTTATGTTTGCCATTCTCGTTAATTTGCTACGCATGGCGAAATAATCGCCAACTGCATTGCATCGGCGGCAATGAAATGAAATCGGGGATTGCAAACATGTGCGATTCAAGTAACGATTCAGCGAACGCTTCAATGCATTGCAACGTGTTTCAATGATCGAGTTCCAGTCGTTTGATTGCGCCGAATTCCGCGCCGGGCAGCGTGCGAATCAGCAGAGCCATCGCGTCCGGCACGCGGCTGCGTTCGAGCGCCACATGCAGACAGGCGAGTTCGCTGCGCCGGTCGATGTCGATCGTATGCACGCCCAATGCATCGCCGAGCATGCCGTGCAGCAACCGGCGCGCGAGCTGCGCATCGGGCGTGGCCACACGCACGATCATCTGCACGCGCGTGACGCGCTGCGTGGCGTAAGAGGCATCAACACGCACGCGGCGAGCTTTCGGTTTGAATGACGAAATTGAAGCGAGATGATGCGGAAGGAGCGATGCCATGTCGTCTGGTCGTGCGCCGCCTGACTGCGCGGCGCGCGTATTGTTGAACATGGCTCGATTCTAGAAAGACGCGCGCAAAAATCGCGTAAAGAAACGGGCGATGCGCGCCAAAAGCGTATAGCGCACGGCAATACCGCCACCGCTTCAATCGAGCGGCCGCCCCGCCGGTTCGCGAATCAGCGGCAGAGCCAGCAACGAAACCGCACCACAGCCAATTAGATACCACGCGGGCGCAAGCGGATCACCGAGCAGTTTGATGAGCCACGTCGCGAAGAATTGCGCAAAGCCGCCGAATATCGACACGCCCAGGCAGTACACGATCGACATACCCGTCACGCGAATCGACTGCGGAAACAATTCGGGCAGCATGACGATATTCGGCACCGCGGTGAACGCGACGAGCGCGCCCAGCACGGCCACGACGGACAGCACCATGCCAACGGTGGGCATCGCGTGGATCAGCATGAACGCCGGATAGATCGCGGCGATCAGCAGCACGCGCGAGACGCCGAACACCCACTTGCGCCCCACGCGGTCGGAGAGCCAGCCCGCGAATGGCGAGCATACCGCCGTCACGAGCGCGGCCACCAGCGCGGCGCTCATGCCCACCGAAACCGGCAAGCCGAGAATCCGGATCGCGTAGGTCGACATGTAAAAAAGCACGATATAGTTGGCCGCCGTGCCGCCTATCGTCGTGACCACGCCCGCGACGAGCGCCACGCGATGACGCGTGAAAATCTCGCGCAACGGACGCGCGATGTCCTCAGCGGCGGTGCTTTCTGCGGGTTGCGCGTGAACGAGTGTTTCGTCGAGATGGCGACGAATATAGACGCCCACCGGCGCAACCAGCATGCCGAGCACGAACGGCACGCGCCAGCCCCAGCTTTCGAGTGCGGATGGCCTGAGCGACGCAGAGAGCGCGACGCCGATCAGCGCGCCGCATACGGCGTTGAGCCCCTGGCTCACGAACTGCCAGCTGCCGTAAAAACCGCGTGTGCGGTCGTCGGCGTATTCGAGCAGAAGCGAGGTGGACGCGCCCACTTCGCCGCCCACCGCGAAACCCTGAATCAGACGTGCGAGCAAGATGAGCGCCGGCGCGGCCAGCCCGATTTGCGCATAGGTGGGCGCAAAGGCGATGAGCGCCGAGCCGAGCGCCATCAGCCAGAGCGTGAGCGTCATCGCTGCTTTGCGGCCCGCGCGATCGGCGAACGCACCGATAAAGACGCCGCCGAGCGGACGCACGATGAAACCCACGCCGAAGCTGCCGACGGCCAGCATCAATTGATTCAACGCGCCATGCACCGGAAAATACAGAGCGCCGATGGTCGAGGCGAAGAAGCTATACACCGTGAAATCGAAAAACTCGAGTCCGTTGCCGAGCGTGATCGCGGCGATGGCCTTCGCACGCGTGGCGCGCGAATGCGCATGCGGCGGCGCGCCGGAACCGCTGTGCAGCGAGGTGGCGTTCATCGTGTGTCTCCTTCTGTCTCGACTCGAGCGCGTGGTGCGCTCGAGTTTCTAATTGTTCGATATCCGAATCAATTATTCGCGATCACGGTTGCAAGAAACGTTCGGTCAACTTCACCCAATACGCCGCGCCCGTGGCGAGGCAATCGTCGTTGAAATCGTAGCCGGGATTGTGAACCATGCAGCCGCCCTCCCCGTCGCCATTGCCGATAATCAGGTAGCTGCCTGCGCAGTGTTCGAGCAGAAACGCAAAGTCTTCGCTGCCCGTGAGCGGGTCCATGTCGTGAATCAGACCGTCTTCGCCGAGCCAGTCGCGCGCCACGTCCTGCGCGAATGCGGTCATGGCCGGATCATTCACGAGCACCGGATAGCGACGCTGATAATCGATGCGCGCCGTCGCGCCGTACACGCTCGCCTGCGCATGCACGAGCGCGGTGATGCGTTCCTGCAGCAAATCGCGCACGTCGGGACGCAGCGCGCGCACCGAGAGTTTCATCTGCGCGGTCTGCGGAATCACGTTGGGCGCGTCGCCCGCATGAATCGCGCCGACCGTGACGATCGCCATCTCGAGCGGCGGCACGTTGCGCGACACGATGGTCTGCAGGGCAAGCACGACGTTCGCGCACACCACCACCGGATCGATGGCCTTATGCGGCACCGCGCCGTGGCCGCCGCGCCCGTCGATGTCGATCACGACCGTATCCGAGGACGCCATGAACGGCCCCGCGCGAAAGCCCAGCTTGCCGGTCGGAAAGCCCGGCATGTTGTGCATCGCGAACACGGCGTCGCACGGAAAGCGTTCGAAGAGTCCTTCGTCGAGCATGCGCTTCGCGCCACCGAGGCCTTCCTCGGCCGGTTGAAAGATCAGATGAAGCGTGCCGTCGAAATTGCGCGACTGCGCGAGATGTTTGGCCGCCGCAAGCAGCATCGCGGTGTGGCCGTCGTGACCGCACGCGTGCATCTTGCCCGGAATGCGGCTCGCGTAATCGAGCCCGGTGGCTTCGTGTATCGGCAGCGCATCCATGTCGGCGCGCAGGCCCAGACGGCGCGTGCCGTCGCCCACCTTGAGCGTGCCCACCACGCCCGTGCCGCCCAGCCCGCGATGGACCTCGTAGCCCCACTCGACGAGCCGTTGCGCGACCAGATCGCCGGTCACGAATTCCTCGTAGCCGAGTTCGGGGTGCGCGTGAATTGCGTGGCGCAGCGCGATCATTTCTGCTTCGATCGCGGCAATTGCGGGCGGGATCGCCATCGTGTTCATCCGGAATCTCCTGCTTCGATACGGTTCGGTACGGTCGATACGTTTCGAGTCTCAGGATAATGACGCCGCTTTTTCGCCGACAGCCCTACAATGGTTGGCCCGCCAACCAGAGGTATGCACTCGGGTTTTCCCTCATGAAGTTCCATCAGTTCCGGGCGCTCGTCGCCATGGCCGATACCGGCAGCATCCGCGCCGCCGCCCGCGCGCTCGGCATTTCGCCCGCCGCGGCCACCAAGGCCGTGCGCGAACTCGAAGCCGAGCAGCAGATCGCGCTGGTGACGCGCAACGCGAACGGCATCGCCTTCACCGAGGCGGGCCAGGCACTGCTCGTGCACGCCCGCGCGATCGTGCACCAGATGTCGCGCGCCCAGGACGAACTCGACGCGCGACGCGGCCGCGGCGGCGGCAAACTCGCGATTGGCGTGACGCCATGGCTCGCGCTCTCGTTTCTGCCCGACGCCGTCACGCTGTTTCGCGCGCGCATGCCCGACATGCACCTGGAGTTCTACGAGGGGCTGCTCAATATCGTGATGCCGCGTCTGCGCGACGGCTCGCTCGACTTCTCGCTCGGCAAACCGGGACCGGCTTCGCTGCATACGGAATTTACGCAGACGCCGATTTTCGCCACCGAATCGGCCGTGGTCGTGCGCAAGGGTCATCCGCTGGAAGAAACGCATTCATTGCGCGATCTTCAGGATTGCGAATGGTTGCTCAACTGGGATCCGGCCAGCAAGGAAATGATCGCCGACGACGTGTTTCGCCGTCATGGTCTGCCGCTGCCGCGTACGGTGCACCTCGCGCATTCGTTCATCGTCGCGATGGGACTGATCATGCACACCGACATGGCCAGCATTTTTCCGTGGCCGTTGGTGGAGACGCGCATCGCGCGCGAGAATCTGCGCGCGCTGTCGCTACAGGAAGAAGTGGACCGCACCGTGGTGAGCGTGGTCGCGCGGCGCGGCGTGCCGCTCTCGGCTGCCGCGGAATGCTTTCTCGATTGCCTCAAAACGGCGATCCGCTCCGGGGAGGCCTCGCAGGACCCGGAGCGGCGCCGCCTGTATCACTCGATCGAGTTGCTGATCTGAGCGCCGCTTAGAACGACGTACCGATCTGGAACTGGAACTTCTGATACTGATCGCCCGCATGCTTGACGATCGGGAAGCCGATGTCGAGCTTGAGCGGCCCGATCGGCGAGATCCATTCCAGACCCGCACCGTAGCTGTAACGCAGGCCGTTCGCGCCGGTGCTGTTGCCTTCCGTGCCCCAGACGTTACCGCCGTCGAGGAACGTGAAGACGCGCAGCGTGCGGTCATAGCCCGTGCCCGGCAGCGGGAACGTGAGTTCGATATTGCCGACCACCATCTTCGAGCCGCCGATCGGGTCTCCCGTGCTGGCGTCGCGCGGACCGAGCGAGCCCGACTCGTAGCCACGCACCGAACCGATACCGCCCGCGTAGTAGTTCTTGAAGATCGGGTACGCGCCGCCAATGCCGTTACCGTAGCCGCCCTGGAAGTTCAGGCCCAGCACGAAGCCGCGTGCGAACGAGTAGTAATACTGCATCTGCGCGTCGGCCTTGTAGTACTGCAGGCCGGCCGGCGTGCCGTATTCGGCGTTGGCCTGCGCGAAGTAACCGCGGCTCGGCACCAGCGCGCTGTCACGATTGTCGCGCGACCAGCCCACCGTCAACGGAATAATGTTCGACACACGGCCGAAATCGGCGACGTAATCCTTATACGTCTGCGGCGTCGTCGAGTCGATATCCAGACGATCCTGTTCGATGCCGAGACCGAAATACACCATGTCGGTTTCGGAGAACGGAATGCCGAATTTCATATCCGCGCCGTACGAAACGATACGGAAACTCGTGTCGTTCGTGCTCGAATAATAAAGCGGCTCGGTCGTGCGGTAATAGACGTCGGTAATGCGCTTGATGCCGTCGACCGTGAAATACGGATCGATCTGCGTGACCGACAGCGTGCGGTACGTACTCGCCGTATTCACGTTCAGCGAGAGCGTGTTGCCCGAACCGAACACGTTGTCCTGCGATACGCCCGCCGAAATGATCGGGCCTTCGCCCGAGCCGTAGCCCACGCCCAGCGAGATCGTGCCGGTGGGCTTCTCGGTGACGTTCACGTCCACGTCGACCTGATCCTGCGTGCCTTCCACCGGTACCGTCGTCACGTCGACGTTGGTGAAGTAACCGAGACGATTCACGCGGTCCTTCGAGAGCGCGAGGCGGTTCGAATCGAACCACGCGCTTTCGAGCTGGCGCATTTCGCGGCGAATCACTTCGTCGCGCGTACGCGTATTGCCGGTGATGTTCACGTGACGCACATACACGCGGCGGCTCGGATCGACCTGCAGCGTCAGCGCAACGGTGTGATGCTGCTGATCGATCTGCGGCTCGGCATTGACGGTGGCAAATGCGTAACCGTATTCGCCGAGATGATCGACGAGCGCCTTGGTCGTGTCCTTGAGCTTCTGCGCCGAAAAACGCTGGCCCTTCTTCACGCCGATGAGCTTGGTGAGTTCGGCTTCGCGATTGAGCAGATTGCCCGCGAGCTTCACGCTCGAAATCGTGTACGGCTCGCCTTCATGTATCGAGATCGTCAGATACATGTCCTTCTTGTCGGGCGACAGCGAGACCTGCGTGGAGTCGATATTGAACTCCAGATAGCCGCGGTCCAGATAGTACGAACGCACGTTTTCGAGGTCGCCCGTGAGCTTGTCTTTCGAGTACAGATCGTTCTTCGTGTACCAGGAAAACCAGTTCGGCGTGGACAGCTGCATCTCGTCGCGCAAGGTGCTTTCGCTGAACGTGTTGTTGCCGATGAAGTTCACCTGGCGGATCTTCGCGCTCGGGCCTTCGATCACCGAGAACAGCAGCGCGACGCGATTGCGGTCGATCGGCGTCACGGTCGTCGTCACCTCGGCGGCGTAATAGCCGCGCGTGAGGTACTGGCGCTTGAGCTCCTGCTCCGCGCGATCGACGAGCGCCTTGTCGTAGCTGCGGCCCGGCGAGAGACCCACGGCGCTGAGCGCCTTGGTCAGATTGTCCTTGTCGAATTCGTGAATGCCCGCGAAGTCGATCGTGCCGATCGCCGCGCGTTCCTGCACCTGCACGACGACCGTGCGCCCTTCGGTGGAAATGCGCACGTCGCTGAAGAAGCCCGTTGCGTAGAGCGCGCGAATTGCGTCGGAGGCCTTGTCGTCGGAGAAGGTGTCGCCCTGCTTGATCGGCAGGTAGGCGAACACGGTGCCCGGTTCGATACGCTGCAGGCCGTCGATGCGAATGTCCTGGACCACGAAAGGATCCGCGGCGTGTGCGGTGGCCGCCATGCTCAGGCCGAGGCCAGCGAAGGTCAGCGCGCGGGTGTAGCGCGTGGTAGATGAAACCGTCATGCGGGAGGTCGAGAGTAAGGCCAACGGGAACGCCGCGTTGCGCGCGCGGCAAGAAGGACGGCTGCGGCGGGAGCCGCGGCCACGTGACGAAGCGGCCGGCGCACGGCCGCCATGCGCTATTGCACGCGCATCGAAGCGGGCCGCAGCGGCTTGGCGAGACCAGTCGCGAGCGAGAGCACTTCAGTCATGTGCGCGGCTTGCGACGGGTGCAGGCGGAACGACAGCTCCGCGCCGCCCGGCAGGCGGAAGCTCACCACCAGATGCTGCACGGCCCCCGACTCGCGGCCGATCTCCCATGCCTCGCAGGGCATGGTGAATTTGACGCTCGCACTCTTGTGGCGAATGCGTTCCGAACGGCCGATCGCGTTGGAAAGCGCGGCCAGCAATTCATGCATGACCGAACAGTGCACGGCAACGCTGTCCGGCTGATTACTGTTCACCATCAGATACTGGCCATCCGCGGTGAGTTCGAAACCGCGCAGCGAGTCGATGGCAAGTGACGTGGACGTGGACATAGACGGCGCCTCCGTGACGAAAACCATCGGCGGAGTGTAGAGAGATGGCGCCGCGATGCCATTACCCTTAGCGTTACGCGTATTACTTTCATCAATATTGCCGCGTAAGAGATGGGCGATTTACATCTCGATCATGCGGGCCGCATCGCACGTTCCGCCTGTATTTGAAGGCGCTAAATGCAATCCTTTCAAATTACGTCGCGCGAAATGGGGCAAGAGGGGCGAAAAATACGTTGTAACCAAAACGATTACCGCGACTGTCGATAAGCCGACAACAAGCTGAACAGAAGATCAACGATGCGCGTGATTCAGTGCGTCGAAAACGCGCAATGGGGCGCGCACGGCGAGCGCCTGCAAGGGGAAGTGTTGGGCGAGCGTGGAGAAATCGCACGACGTTTCATTGTCGTTCTCCATTCGATTGCGGCTTTTGAGGTTGTCGAGCAGCGCCGCCGCTGCGTGATTCCGCACGCGGCCGTATCGATCGATGAATTGCCCCCAGAGCGAGAGCGCGCGCAAACGCTCGACGCGCTGCGCCGAATTCACATACGCGTCGGGAAATAAACGGCGATACGCAGGCACGTTATAGAGCCACGACGTGCCGTGCACCATCGCATCGTCATTCAGTCCTTGCGAATGCATATGGGCGACCAGCGCGCGCAATTCATCGCGCCTGCGTGGCGCTTCACGCGCGTCGAGCGGAGAACGGGAATGGTCGGCATGTGAGGTATGTGAGGCGGCAGCGTGCGGATCGAAATGCACACGCGCGCCGCCATGCGGATCGCGCGCCCACGCAAAGCAGCCGAACGCGGCCACCACGACGGGCGCGGCGCGCTGCACGGGACAGCGCTGATAAAAACGCCACGTCCATTCGCTGAGTGCGTGAAAGTCGGCGCAGACGCGCACGCCGCCCGTGTAGTCGCGCCACAGCGGCCGGGCCGCGTCGAAATCGCGGCCCGCCCCGAAACGCACGTAGAGATTCGTACAGTCGAGCAGCGCGCGTTCGAGCGCGAAGCCCAGACGCGGCGCGGCCTCGCTCGCAAAGCGCAGTTGCAGGTCGAAGAATGCACGCTCGGGCGTCACCGGGTCGGTCCCTCCTCGTCCACGCTACAATGCGGCTGCCGTTATTCAGCCTCGTCCAGTCTCACCAGCCCCAACCGACATGCAGAATTCTAACCGGGCCTACCTGCTCGGGCCGTTGCTCAAAGGCGTTTCCCGCTCGTTCTACCTCACGCTGCGCGTGCTGCCCGTCGGCATGCGCGATCCGGTGGGCGAAGCGTACCTGCTCGCGCGCGCCGCCGACACCATCGCCGACACCTCGCTGATCCCGCCGGCCCAGCGTCTCGCGCTGCTGCTGGCGTTCCGCGAGCGCGTCAACGGCAACGCCGGCGGCGTGGCCGGCGATCAGTCCGGCGACGCGCTCAAGCGCATCGCCAGCGAAGTCGCCGGTCAGCAGACGCAATCGGACGAAAAGCTGCTGCTCGAATCGCTCGACGGCGCGCTCGACGTGCTCGACCAGCTCGACGAGGACGACCGCGCGGCCGCGCGCGAGATCGTCACGACGCTCACGGAAGGCATGGAATTCGATCTGCGCACCTTCCCCGACGAGCGCTCGGGCCAGGTGGCCGCGCTCGGCACGTGGGACGAACTCGACCGCTATACGTATCTGGTGGCGGGCTGCGTGGGCGAGTTCTGGACGAAGATGACCTACATGCACATGCCCGGCGCGCTCGATCCGGCGCTGCGCGACACCATGTACCGGCGCGGCGTGCGCTTCGGCAAGGCGCTGCAGATGGTGAACGTGCTGCGCGATTGCGGCAAGGATCTGCGCATCGGCCGCTGCTATCTGCCCGCCACGATGCTGGCGCAGGCGGCGCTCTCGCCCGCCGATCTGATGCAGCCGGGCACCTCGGCGCGCGCGCGTCCGCTGATGTTCAGCCTCGTGCGCATCGCGCTCGATCATTTCCGCGCGGCCATCGACTACACGTTCGCGCTGCCGCGTCTGTCGCTGCGTCTGCGCCTCGCGTGCCTGTGGCCGATCCTGATCGGCCTCGAAACGCTCGAACGTCTCGTCGACAACGAGGACTGGCTCGATCCCGCGCGTCCGTCCAAGCTCACGCGCAACGACGTCTATCGCATTCTCGCGTGCTCGACGCTCGCCGCGCCGTCGAACGCGCTGCTCGATGCGTGGTTCAAGCGGCTGCTCAAGCGCATCGAGTCGCGCATGAAGGCGATCGAGGCGCATTAAAACACCGCCGACGCAAAAACGGCGCGAGCCCATCGAGGCACGCGCCGTTTTCAATCGGGGCTGAAGCTGTCAGCCCTTCTCGCCGCTTTCGTGACGATACAGCTTGATGATCGCCGAGAAGTCGAGCTTGCCGTCGCCGTGGCTGCTCATCGCCTGATAAAGCTGCTGCGCGAGCGCGCCCATGTACGCGGGCTGACGCGCCTGCTTCGCCGCGTCGGTGGCGAGGCCCAGATCCTTGAGCATCAGATCGGTGCCGAAGCCGCCCGTATAGCCGCGTGACGAAGGCGCGGTCTCGATCACGCCCGGAAACGGGTTGTACGTGTCCGAACTCCAGCAGCGGCCCGTCGACGTGTTCATGATGCCGCCCAGCACTTTCGCGTCGATGCCGAGCGCCTCGCCGAGCGCCATCGCTTCCGCCACGCCCGCCATCGTCACGCCGAGCACGAGGTTGTTGCAGAGCTTCGCGACCTGCCCCGTGCCGGTCTCGCCGCAATGGACGATGTTCTTGCCCATGCCGGAGAGCACCGGCTTCACGCTCTCATACAGCTCGGCCGTGCCGCCCACCATGAAGGTCAGCGTGCCCGCCACCGCGCCGCCCGTGCCGCCCGAGACGGGCGCATCGGCGAAGCGGTTGCCGTTCGCTTGTGCAAGCGCCGCGAAGGCCTTCGCGCTGGCCGGATCGATCGTGCTCGAATCGACGATCGTCACGCCCTTCGAGACGCCCGCCAGCACGCCGTCCTCGCCGCTCAGCACCGCTCGCACGTGCGCGGCGGCGGGCAGCATGGTGATGACCCACTCCGCGCCCGTGGCGGCCGCTTTCGGCGAAGCCGCCAGCGTCGCGCCCGCGTCGGCGAGCGTGCGCATGGCGTCGGCGCTGAGGTCGAACACGCTGAGCGTGTGGCCCGCCTTGATCAGATTGAGCGCCATCGGCGCGCCCATATGGCCCAGCCCGATGAAACCGATTTTCATGAGCATCTCCCCCTTGGTCGTTCGCGTTTAGCGCAGGCTGATCGTGGTGTTCACGCCGTCGTTGACGGTCGCGTCGTCGAACCAGCGCGCGGTGACGGTTTTCGTCTGCGTGTAGAACTGCACGACCTGCTTGCCGTACGGACCGAGATCGCCGAGCTTCGAGCCGCGCGAACCCGTGAAGCTGAAATACGGCACCGGCACCGGAATCGGAATGTTGATGCCGACCTGGCCGATGTCGATTTCGCTCTGGAATTTACGCGCCGCCGCGCCGCTCTGCGTGAACAGGCCCACGCCGTTGCCGAACGGATTCGCGTTGACGAGCGCGATCGCCTCGTCGAGCGTATTCGCCGTGAGCACGACCAGCACCGGCCCGAAAATCTCCTGGGTGTAAATGTTCATGTCGGTCTTCACGTTCGTGAAGATCGTCGGGCCGACGAAGTTGCCGTTTTCGTAGCCGGACACCTTCACGTCGCGGCCGTCGAGCGCGAGCGTCGCGCCCTGCTTCACGCCCGCGTCGATCAGCCCGAGAATGCGCTGTTTCGCGGCGCGCGAGACCACCGGGCCGACGTCGGTCTTCGGCTCGTGACCTGCGTTCACCTTGAGCGTTTTAGCCTTCTCGACGAGTTCGGGCACCCACTGCTGCGCCGCGCCCACCAGCACCACCACGGACGTCGCCATGCAGCGCTGGCCCGCCGCGCCGAAGGCTGCGCCCGCCAGCGCGTTGAGCGTCTGTTCGCGATTCGCATCGGGCAGCACGACGGCGTGATTCTTCGCGCCCATCATCGACTGCACGCGCTTGCCGTGCTCGCTGCCGAGGCGATACACATGCGTGCCCACCGCCGTCGAGCCGACGAACGAAATCGCCTTCACGAGCGGATGCGAACAGATCGCGTCGACCACTTCCTTGCCGCCGTGCACGACGTTGAGCACGCCCTTCGGAATGCCCGCTTCGAGCGCGAGTTCGACGAGCTGCATGGTCGAGAGCGGATCCTGTTCGGACGGCTTGAGCACGAAGGTGTTGCCGCACACGATCGCCATCGGGAACATCCAGAGCGGAATCATGGCCGGAAAATTGAACGGCGTGATGCCCGCGCACACGCCGATCGGCTGCTGCAGCGTGTAGGTGTCCACGCCGCCCGCCACGTTCTCCGCGAAACCGCCTTGCTGCAGCGTGCCGATCGAACAGGCGTGCTCGACCACTTCGAGGCCGCGGAAGATATCGCCTTCGGCATCGGGCAGCGTCTTGCCCTGCTCGGCCGTGAGCGTCTTCGCAATGCGCGACATGTTCTCGCGAATCAGCGCCTGCAATTTGAGCATGATGCGCAGACGCACGCCGATCGGCGTGTTCTTCCATTCGGCGAATGCAGCCTGCGCGCTCCTGACTGCGGCATCGACTTCGGCGACGGTCGCGAACGGCACGCGCGCCAGCACCTCCTGCGTGGCCGGATTGACAATGTCGCGCCATTCCTGGCTCGTCGATTCGACGAACTCGCCGTCGATCAGCAGCTTGACGGTCGAGACCTGCGCGTTGGAATCCTGGGTGACTGCGTTCATGATGCACTCTCTGCGAAAAAGATAAACGGATCCGGTCGTGACGACTTGATTAACCAGATGAACAGGAATACGAAATATCGATCAATCGTGATGCGAGCGCATGGCCAGCGTGCACAGAAACGCGATCACGCCCAGCGCCACCATATACGCCACCACGTAATGCGGATTGCCACCGCCCCACGCGAGCAGCGCGGTCGCGATCATCGGCGCGACGCCGCCGCCGAGCACCCCGGCCACCTGCACCGACACCGAGATACCGCTATAGCGGATTTCCGCCGGAAACTGCGCGGCAAACAATTGCGATTCGGGCGCATAGAGAATCGGAAACACCACGCCGACACCGAGCACCATCGCCCACCACACGGTCAGCGGATGCAGCGTTTCGAGCATCGCGAAGAACGGCGCGGCGAAGGCCGCCATCACGACGAGGCCCGCAAGAAAGAGACGCTTCTGTCCGATGCGATCGCTGAGCCAGCCGCAGAACGGCATCATCGCCAGCGAGAGCACGGCGCCCGCCGTGATCGCGTGCAGGATCTGCGCCTTGGGAATCTTGAGCTGATTCGCGGCATAGGCGAGCGCGAACGCCACCACCAGATAGAACCACGTGTTCTCCGCCGTGCGCGCGCCGATGATGAGGAGCAGCTCGCGCGGCTGGCGTCGCATGACTTCGAGCACGGGCGCTTGCACGGGCACGCGCTCCTTTTTCACGCGTTCGAAATCGGGCGATTCGGGCACGCGCACGCGAATCACCCAGCCGATCAGTACGAGCGCGATGCTCGCCAGAAACGGAATGCGCCAGCCCCATGAGAGCAGATCCGCTTCGGGCAGCGCGGTGACAGCCGCCATCGCAATCGACGACAGAATCAGCCCGAATCCGACGCCCGTTTGCGGCAGCGAACCGAAGAAGCCCTTGCGCCCCGGCGGCGCGTGTTCGACGGCCATCAGCACCGCGCCGCCCCATTCGCCGCCCACGGCCATGCCCTGCAGGAATCGCATGGCGACGAGCAGCACCGCGGCCCAGTAACCAATGCTCTGGAACGAGGGAATCAGGCCGATCGCCATGCTGGGAATGCCCATCAGCAGCAGCGTGGCGAGCAGCATCGACTTGCGCCCGATACGGTCGCCGAAATGACCGAACACGATGCCGCCCATCGGCCGGCCGATGAAGCCCACGCCATACGTCGCGAAGGCCGCGAGCGTGCCGAGGATCGGATCGAGCGTGGGAAAGAAAACCTTGTTGAAGACGAGTGCGGCGGCGGTGCCGTAGAGGAAGAAGTCGTACCACTCGATGGTGGTGCCGGCCATGCTGGCCCAGCCGGCGATCAGGTAATCGCGCGCCCTGCGTTTTTGTTCTGGAACGGGAACGGCCACTGCCGCCCCATCCGGGGTGGACTGCATGTGCATCGTTTGTCTCCATCCATATTGTGTGCGGCCGTCTTTTCAGCGACCTGCAAACGAGTATAGTTATTCGAATATCCACGGCATAGAGATGAAAAAGCCCATCCGATATGCAAAAAAACACAACGGGACAGATGGAGACATTGAACTGGGACGATTTGCGCTACTTCCTCGAAGTGGCGCGCACGCAGCGCGCGAGCGGCGCGGCGAAGCGCCTGGGCGTCGATCACACCACCGTGGCGCGACGCGTGCGCGAGCTGGAAGCCGCGCTCGGCACGGTGCTGTTCGACAAGTCGCGCGCGGGCGGTTTCGTGCTGACCGCCGAGGGACAGCGCCTGCTCGCCTACGCGGACGCGGTGGAAACCACGGTGCAATCGGCGAGCGAGCAATTCGCGCTGGGCGCGCAATCGCTTTCGGGGCACGTTCGGGTGGGATCGACGGAGGGTTTCGGCTGCTTTTTTCTGGCGCCGCAACTTGCGCGCTTTACAGGTCAGCATCCCGACATGTCGATCGATTTGCTGCCGGTGCCGCATTTCGTGAGTCTGTCGAAACGCGAGGCCGATCTGGCCATCATGCTGGAGCGCCCGGAACGCGGCCAGTATGTGTACACGAAGCTCAGCGACTACTGCCTGCGTTTATATGGGACACCTGATTATCTCGCGCGGCATGCACCGATTCGCAGCGCCGCCGATCTGCGCCATCACGCGTTCATCAGCTATGTCGCCGATCTCGCCTTCAGCCACGAGTTGCTCTATCTCGAACGCGCCGCGCCGAACGTCAAGGCGAATCTGTGCAGCACCAGCGTGATCGCGCAATATCACGCCGCCGTGCAAGGCAGCGCGCTGGCGATCCTGCCGTGCTTCATGGCCGAGCCCGATCCGCGTCTGGTCTCGATCCTGCCCGATGAAATCGTGGTGACGCGGCGTTTCTGGCTATGCAGCCGCGAGGAGTTGCGCAAGCTGCGGCGCGTCACGTCGCTGTGGGATTATCTGCGCGCCGCCGCGGATGCGAATCAGCCTTTGCTGATGGGGCAATCGCCCGAGATGCATTACGTCGAGGCCTGAATTCAGGAGCGCGCGCCCAATAGAAAAACCGCACAGGCAATTCGGTTCGCGAATAGCCTGTGCGGTTTCGAAGCTGAACCGGACTGCATCCCGCGCCCCACGCGCGCGATGCATTCCGTTCGCGTGCAGCGGATCAGGTCCCGACCGGACGGATCGTCAGCGCGTTCCTCACCGACGTCACGCCGGCCACGCCCTTGGCCACTTCCGTGGCGCGGTCGATCTGCGGTTGCTCCGGCACGGTGCCTTGCAGGATCACGGCGCCATCGCGAGCGCGCACGGTGATGTTGGCCACGCTGATGTCCTTGGCCTTCGCGAGCGCCGAGCGCACCTTGCGCGAGAGCGCACGGTTAGCGGCCTTGGCGGAGCGATATTGCGCCTTCGAGTCCTTCATCTGGGCCCGGGCAGCGTCGGTCGGCGAAGCGGCCGGCGCGCTGGCGGCGTCCTGCGCGTACACGTGGAGCGAAGCGGCGACGAGCATCGTGCCGGCCGCCAGTTTGAACGCCTGAATAGCCTTCATGCAGTTTTCTCCTGTTGTCACAGTTTTTTGATAGCCCGCGAGGGCCGTGCACTACGCTTTCACTTCGAATCAGACGCGGTCATTGCGGCAGATCTGACTGCGACAATGGCATCGGGAACTAACGATACTCCATTTATTTCAACTTTGATGCGAAACCGTCGGCGCGCGGCCCGTCTGTGGCTAATCTGTGACTTCATTTCCACAGACGAATCGGCATGCCTCTGCAATCCGCTCTGACGGGCTGTCCCGAATGCCAGGACAACACCAGGACAACGCACATTCAAAGGAATGCCATTCAATCGTATTTACGTATTTTCAAAGCCGGCGCAATACGGCCCGCGAAACGCGCATGACCAGGATTGCGCACAATGCGCCTGAAGAGTGCATGCGCGATGAATAGTGCACACGCATGTTTCTTTTCAACCTTTATTGCCCGCTATTGCTCGCTATTCGATGCTGTATTGGCGCGGCATTGGTGCGCTTTTGGTGCGTGCATTGCCACGCCATTCACGCGATACTGCCATGCCATTTCGACGCTATAGCCTGGCCATAATCGCAAACAACGTATGGCATTCGCCTGGCGTTGACGCGTATCGACACAGGTTTTACCCGCATTGATTCGCAGACGAAAACCCGCGTATTCAACGCGCGAGCTGCGACTTGACCCAGCGATAGAACTGCTGGATCGCGGCTTCGCGTGGATGGCCCTCGCGCCAGGTGAAGTAATAGTCGAGCGAAGCGGGAATGCGCACCTGGCCGAGTTGCACCAGCTCGCCGCGCTCGATGAAGTCGCGCGCGAGTTGCAGCCGCGCGGTGGCCGCGCCCTGCCCGGCCACCGTGGCTTGCAGCAGCAGGCCCGCGTCGTCGAAGACCGGGCCGCGCTCGGGTTCCGTGCCCGCCACGCCCGCCGCCTCGAAGAAGTCGCGCCACGAACGCCGCGCGAAGCGCAGCAGCGGCATGCCCGGCAGATCCTCGATGCGGAAATCCGGATAGCGCGCGAGCAGCGCAGGACTGCAGACGGCCACGACCTGGTCGTCGAGCAACTTGCGGATCTGGAAACCGGGCTCGTCGACGCGGCGATGCCAGATGCCGATATCGAACGGATAAGGATCGGGCGGCGTGACGTCGGCGTGCATGCGCATCGACAGATCGACGTCGGGGTGGCGATCGTAGAAGTCGCCCAGACGCGGAATCAGCCAGACCGAGGCGAAATCGGCCATCACGCTCAGTTCGAGGCGCGTGACGCCGCTCACGCCCGGACGCGTGGCGTCGAGCGCGTCGCGCAGGTCGTCGAGACTGCGGCGCACGCGGTCGGCCAGTTGCGCACCGGCGGCGGTCGGGATCATCTGGCCGCCGGCGCGGCGGAACAGCTCGACGCCGAGTTCCGCTTCGAGCCCGCGCAGATGGTGGCTCACGGCGCTGTGCGTCAAATGCAATTCTTCCGCGGCGCGGCTGAAACTGCGCCGCCGCGCCGCCGCTTCTAGCGCGCGCAGGGCCTGCAAGGGAGGGAGCGATCGGGACATGACGTCAAATTCTACTCACAATCGCGTCTGAAATCTCTCGCTGGCCTCGCGCCCGGCTTTTCGCCAATAATCGTGACCCAGCCATTCAATCCGCGTTCGCTTCGTCTACGCGCCCGTTCGTCTCATGACCGCTCTCAGATTGCGCGTTTTTGCCGTTTTCGCGCTCGGCTACTTCGTTTCCTATCTGTTTCGCGGCGTCAATCTGGGCTTCGCACCGTTCCTGACGCACGAAATGGGCTTCACCGCGACCGATCTCGGCACGCTCACGAGCCTGTACTTCCTCGGCTTCGCGGGCGCGCAGATTCCCGCGGGCGTGCTGCTCGACCACTTCGGCCCGCGCCGCGTGACCGCGTGCGTCATGCTGATCGCGGCGACGGGCGCGCTCGTCTTCGGCCTTTCGCACAGCATGGGCGCGATGATGTTCGGGCGGCTGCTGGTGGGCGTGGGCGTTTCCGTCTGCCTCGGCGGCGCGTTCAAGGCGACCGCGCAACACTTCCCCGTCGCACAACTGACGCTCGTCAACGGCCTCGTGATGGCGGTCGGCGGACTGGGCGGCGTCGCGGTGGGTGCGCCGCTCTCCTGGCTGCTCTCGTTCGCGCCGTGGCGCGCGGTGAGCGTCGGGCTCGCGGTGTTCACGGCCGTCATCGCCGCGGTCATCTGGATCGGCGGACCGCGCACCCGCGACACCCATCATCAGGCAAGCGTGCTGGAACAGTTCAAGGGCACCGCGCACATCCTGCGCAGCCACGCGTTCTGGAAGACGGCGTCGTTTTCGGCGCTCACGCAGACGGTGTTCTACGCGATGCAGTCGCTCTGGGTCGGCGCGTTTCTGCGCGATGTCGTGCCGGCCGGGACCACCGACGTGGCGAGCCGCGCCGCGTCGCTCATCTCGGTGCTGGGCGCGGCGTTCATCGTCGGCAATATCGGTTTCGGCGCGCTGGCGCGCAGCTTCGAGCGGCGCGGCGTGAGCGTCGCGCACTTTTCCGGCGTGACGATGGTGCTGTTCGTGGTCGTGCAGGCGCTGCTCGCCGCGCGCGTGCCGCTGCCCGCGCCCGTGCTCTGGGCGGCCTACGGCGCGCTGGGCGGCACCGGCATCCTCACCTACGCGGTCCTCGCCGAATACTTCCCTTCGCGGATGATCGGGCGCGTCAACACCACGTTCACGCTCGTGATCTTCGTCGGCATCTTCGTGACGCAGATCGCGATCGGCGCCGCGCTCGGACACTGGACCGCCGTGGACGGCCACTATCCGGTCGCCGCCCATCAGGCCGTCTGGAGTGCGCTCATCGCCATTCAGGCCCTGGCCGCCGTGTGGTACTTCATGCCGGGCCGCCGCGCCCCGGCCACGCGCGCCGCGCTGGAATCCTGAGCGGATGGCGCAGGGCTGGCGCCGCTCGGTGCCAGCCTTCGCGCGCGTAGGCGAGCGGGTGCGATCGGCGGGAATCGGCAGGAATCGGCCAGCAAAACTGCCAGCAAACCGCCTTGCCACGCCGATCGGGATACGCGCTCTCCGCGTGCTCGCGCCATCTCCCTTCACTTTCCTTTCACAAACCTACATCCGCGTAATCAGCCGGGTCGCGTACAATGCTGCCCCGCCAGCGTCGGACGGCTAGTTCAACAGCCACCGCGCCGGCGTTCACCGACCCGCTGACCGGTTGATTGACAACAAGCTCGACCCGCAAGACCGATCGCTGCTCGCAGCGCCACGCAGGCGCCCGGCGCGTGAGAAAATGCGTGTCGAATCTCCAGCGCCCGTCCGAAGCGTGTTCGCCCCCACAAGGCCGCGCCATGCGGCGGCCGGCTCAGCCGGTTGCCGATCGGAAACGGAAAACGAAACGCAGGAAATGGAGAAAACGGGGGAATGCAGGAGAAAACGCACGGTCGGACGGCAGGTTTCCGATCCGAAACGCGTAGCCTCGGCGTAAACTCCCGCTGTTGCCATTCGATTGTGTCGATTCATGATAAAGAGAGAAACTCCCATGCCAGACAACACTCACTCGCACGACGACCACTCCGAATCGTGCGGCTGCGATCTGCTGCACCTGCTCGACGGCGTGGACGAGTTCAGTCATAACGTGTTCCCCGGCAACAAGGAGCTGTTCCGCAGCCTCGCGCACAGCCAGGCGCCGCACACGCTCTTCATCACCTGCGCCGACTCGCGCGTGTCGCCGGAAATGATCACGCAGGTGCGTCCCGGCGAGCTGTTCGTCTGCCGCAACATCGGCAACATCGTCCCGGCCTACGGCGAAATGCTCGGCGGCGTGTCCGCCGTGGTGGAATTCGCCGTGCTCGCGCTGAACGTGCGCCAGATCGTGCTGTGCGGCCATACCGACTGCGGCGCGATGAAGGGCCTCGCCCAGGGCGCCGAAGCCACCGCCGGCATGCCGACCGTGCAGGCCTGGCTGCGCAACGCCGAAGCGGCGCGCAGCGTCGTGCAGACGCGCGGTCTCGACGAAAACCAGGTCGTGCAGGCGCTGGTCGAGGAAAACGTGCGACTGCAACTCACCCATCTGCGCACCCACCCGGCCGTCGCGGCCCGCGTGGCGCAAGGCCAGCTCGAGCTGCAAGGCTGGGTCTACGACATCGGCCACGGCACGATTTCGGTGTTTGACGACACCCACGGCCGCTTCGAGTCGCTCGGCGAGGCGCGTTCGCGTCTGCGCAAAGACACCACGGGTTAAATCCGCTGTCTGACGCGGCCCGGCTCCCGAAGCCTGGGCCGCGCATCTCCCCGCTGTTCCCGCCAACGCCGGACCGCGCCTCAGGGCGCCGTCCGGCGTTGGCGTTTGGTGGCCTCAAAATTGGATTACCTCAATTCCTGAAACAATTTTTTGACTAGGGTGTAACACCTAGGGGTTTACCCCAGGTCAAGAGATGGCTATACTCTGCCCCGTACCAGATGCGGCGCCCTGCCGCACGAGAAAAATAATTCCGGAGGTTGCCAGCTATGCAGTTCGCTTCCTTGCCGTACTCGTCTTTGTCTGACACCGGTTCCATCCGCGGCTGCGTTGGCAGTTTCGGTGGCCGTTCCGCAGTCCGTTTCAGCGTCTCTCCCGTTGTCGATTTCGTCGCCGTACCCCGGCGACTGCGCGCGCCACGCTAGCACCCGCACGCGCATCGCGCCGCTGCGTCCACACGATGCAGGCGGCGTTTCAGGCCCACTCCACGTCAAGCGCCGTTCGACCGCCGAGGCTTTCGCCCCGGACGACGGCCCGCGCGCGTTCGCGCACTGGCGGCCGGTAATGGGCTCAAGCACCCACACGGGCGAAACGCCCGGTTACCGAAGGAGCAATGCCATGGAGTCCAGCCTCAAGCCGCCCGCGAAGATCGAAGTCAAACTGCTTCTGCATCCGCAGGACCACGACCGCGCGCTCGCCATCGCCCGCTCCGCGAACATCGCCGAGCGCGACTTCTTCGCGCTGGCGATCCATCTCGGCGCGGCCGAAATCCTGCGCGCGTCCGTCGCGAACTGAGTCTGCGCGGCGAGCGCCGCGCATCGCTCGCCCTACCATCGGCAAAATCGGCAAAATCGGCGAAATCGGCGCTAGCCGCTCACCACTCGACCGGCGCCGGGTTGCGCTCCGCGAACCCTTCCTGATGCCAGTACGGATAGACCGGCCGCACCTTGCTCGCGGCGTCGAGCTTCGCGACCTGTTCGGCCGTGAGGTTCCAGCCCACCGCACCGAGGTTCTGGCGCAACTGCGCCTCGTCGCGCGCGCCGATCAGCACGGTCGCCACGGTCGGACGCTGCAATAGCCAGTTCAGCGCGATCTGCGGCACGGTCTTGCCAGTTTCCTGGGCGATCTCGTCGATGGCGTCGAGCACGCGGAACAGGGTCTCGTCGGGCACCGGCGGCCCCTGATCGGCGGTCTTGTGCAGACGGCTCGTCTGCGGCAGCGGCTGGCCGCGGCGGATCTTGCCGGTCAGACGCCCCCAGCCGAGCGGACTCCACACGACCGCGCCCACGCCCTGATCGAGCCCGAGCGGCATCAGCTCCCATTCGTAGTCGCGGCCGATCAGCGAGTAATAGGTCTGATTGGCGACATAGCGCGGATAGCCGTAGCGGTCCGCCACCGCGAGCGACTTCATCAGATGCCAGCCCGAGAAGTTCGACACGCCCGTGTAGAGGATCTTGCCCGCGCGCACCAGATCGTCGAGCGTCGAGAGCACTTCTTCGGCGGGCGTTTTCGCGTCGAAACCGTGCAGTTGAAACAGGTCGATGTAATCGGTTTGCAGACGCTTGAGCGCGGCGTCGACGGCGCGTCGCAAATGGATGCGCGAGGAGCCGACGCTATTGGCGCCGTCGTCGAAACGGAAGGTCGCCTTGGTCGAGATGATGACCTTGTCGCGCCGTCCCTTGAGCGCCTCGCCGAGCACCGACTCCGAGGCGCCGTTCGAGTAGATGTCGGCGCTGTCGAACATGTTCACGCCCGCTTCGAGACAGATGTCGATGAGGCGGCGCGCTTCGGCCACGTCGGTCGCGCCCCACGCCTCGAAGAATTCGCCTTTGCCGCCGAACGTGCCCGTGCCAAAGCTCAACACCGGCACCTTGAATCCTGATGCACCCAGAAAACGGGTTTCCATTTCCGATCCTCCACGAGTGAGTGTCTGACGAAACAACCGGTCAACGAGTGTACGCGCGTCATCGCTTATTTGCCGCGCCAGCGGATTCGACGTCAGCGCTGTACAGTTGCGCTTTCTTTCCTTTCGGAAACACGCGCGCGAATCGAGCGAGAACGTGCGTTTCCGATCGGCAACTCTCTTGCCTTTCCGTTCATGCGCAGCGCTTTCCACACTTTCCCCGCCGGGACCCGCCGATGACGAGCACGACGCCCACGCCCCAGACGCGCTCGTCGCTCATCGGCTGGCTGCCCTATATCGTCGCCGCCACGTTTTTTATGGAGTACCTCGACACCACCGTGATCGCCACGGCGCTGCCGCAGATGGCGCGCTCGTTCGGCATCGGCCCGAACAGCCTGAGTCTCGGCGTGACCGCGTACATGCTGGCGCTCGCCATCTTCATTCCGGCGAGCGGCTGGGTGGCGGACCGCTGCGGCTCGCGCACGGTGTTCTTCGGCGCCGTGCTCACGTTCACGATCGCCTCGGTGCTGTGCGGGATCGCGCAGAACCTGCCGGAGTTCGTCGCGGCGCGCGTGCTGCAAGGCATCGGCGGCGCGATGATGGTGCCGGTCGGACGCATGATCGTCGTGCGCAGCACCGACAAAAGCCGTCTGATGCAGGCGATCTCCACCATCACCTGGCCCGCGATCGCTGCGCCCGTGATCGGGCCGCCGGTCGGCGGCTTCATCACCACGTACGCGTCTTGGCGCTGGATCTTTCTGCTCAACGTGCCGTTCGGCATCGCGGTGCTCGTCGCGATCATGGCGATGGTGCCGAACCTGCGCGGCGAGCAGCGCAAACCGCTCGACGTCGTCGGCCTCGTGCTGAGCGGCGCGTCGCTCACGGCGATTCTTTATGGCGCCGAACTCGCGAGCCAGCCCGGCGAAAATCCGTGGCGCGCGGCGGCGCTGGTGGCGGTCGGCGTGCTGATCGGCGCGATCGCGTTTTTCCATGCGAAGCGCCATGCGCATCCGCTGATCGACGTGTCGACGCTGAAAATCCCGACCTTTTCGGTGACGGTCGTGACCGGTTCGGTCACGCGCATCGGCATCGGCGCGGCGCCGTATCTGATGCCGCTGCTGTTCCAGATCGGCTTCGGTTTGTCGGCGTTCAAGTCGGGCTTGCTGCTGCTCGCCAGCGCGCTCGGCAACCTCGGCATGAAGGCGCTCACGACGCGCATTCTCGAACGCTGGGGCTTCCGTCTGGTGTCGATCGTCGACGTGACGATCGCGGGCCTGTCGATGATCGCGTGCGGATTGCTCACGCCCGGCGTGCCGCTCGCCATCGTGCTGATCGTCGTGTTCGTGTACGGCGTGACGCGCTCGATGCAATTCTCGACGCTCGCCACGCTCGCCTACGCCGACGTCGCGCAACCGCAGATGAGCGCCGCCAGCACGCTCTGGAGCGCGGCGGCGCAGATGACCAACGGTCTGGGCATTGCGTTCGGCGCGCTCGCGCTGCGCGTGGCGGCGAGCTACCACGGCGAGGCGAGCGGCCACGCGTTCTCGCTCGACGACTTCCGCCTCGCGTTTCTGGGCGCGGGCGTGCTCACGCTGATGTCGGTGTGGGGATATGCACGGATGGCGCGCGACGCGGGCCGCAACATGGGCGGCGGCTCGCGCCGGCAGCGCGCGTGAAGTCGTGCGGCTTCAGGCGCGCGTAAAAGGCGATGCGTTGATGATGAGTTGATGATTCCAAGCCGCGACGACATCCGTCGCGGCCCGATTACTTCGACAAACTCGCGCGCACCGTAAATTCCTGTTCGCCGTCCGGTTCGAAGTCGTCGTCGTCGCGAATATACGCGGGATGGAATTCCGCCGAGAGCGGCTCCACCGGATAACCGCGGCGCTCCCACGCATCGAGCCCGCCCTTGAGCGCATGCGCGTGATGAATGTGCTTGCTGCGCAACTGATTGACGATGCGCTTCGCGGTCGCCTCGTTCGGGCACACGCAATAGACCACGATGGGGCTCGCGACCAGTTCGGGCGCGATCTCGTCGTGCGAATCCAGATCGAGCGGACGCGCGCCCGGAATGCGGTACGCCTCCTTCTCGCGCACGCTGTGCGGCCGCGCGTCGAACACGATCGGCGGCGCGGCGGACTTCATCATCTCGTCGAGCTGATCGGGCGAAATACGGTGCGTGGCGAGCCAGCGGCGGAACTGCAGACGGCGCACCCAGCGCCACGCGAGAAACAGCAGACCGGCCACGGCGAGCACGTCGAAAATCGTGCCGCCGTTCGCGCGCACGAACACCGCGAAGCGCGCGATTTCCGCGTGCAGCGCCGCGCCGCCCAGCAGATAGACGCCCGCCCACAAGGTCGCGCCCAGCGCGTCCCAGAGCAGGAAAATGCGCATCTCCATCGACGTGGTGCCGAGCAGCGGCGCGGACATCAGACCGAGACCCGGCACGAACTTCGCCACCGTGAGAATCGGCGCGCCGTGACGCTCGAAGACATTGCGCGCGACGCGGATCGTCGTGTCGAGCGACAGCGAAAAACGCACCAGCGCATTGAGCAGCTTGCGGCCGCGCAGACGGCCCGCCATGAACCACAGCGAATCGGCCAGCAAGGTCGCGAACACGGCCGCCACCAGCAGATTCGGATACGACGCCTCACCGCCCGCCGCCATCGTGCCCGCGAGAATGAGCACGGGCGCGGCCGGAACCGGCACGCCGAGCTGCGTCACGAGCACGCTGAGAAATACCGCCCCGGTGCCGAAATCGGGCGGGATGGCGGTGGGGAGGGTCCACATGTCGAGGTTTCCTGCGCGGGAACGTTGGGGAAGAAAGGAAACATGTGCGTTTGCAGCACAAGGTGGGAGATTACCGCATCCAGGTGATTTCTTGCTCGCGGTCAGGCGCGCGCACAATGCCTGAATGGAGCGTTTGAGCGGTCGCAGATCCGGCCCTTTTCGTGATCAAAGCGATCGGAAGCACTCGGATGCGATCGGCGCATCGCGTGTACAAGGCGTAACCCCGATGCGCCCGCGAAGCAATCGGTGCTACGCTCGAAAGCCCGGCACGCGCGCGCCGCCGGATACCGCGCCGATATTTTTCCCGATTTCCTTTACGAAACATGCGCTACTGGCGTCTCGACCGTCCCAGCCAGACGGGACAGTTCGATCTGTCCCGCGTCACCCGTCTCGTGTCCGCGATCGGCGGCGCCGACGACAACGCGCTCGCCGCCGAGGTGCTCAATCTGCTCGGGCCGGCCACCGCGGTGTCGCAATGCACGGTGTTCGCGTACGAATTCGGCAATCGCCCGCGCACGGTCTCGGTCGCCGACCATCGCGGCGGGCGCTTTCTGCGCGACGTCGCCGACACCTACGCGCGCCTCTTCTACGCGCTCGACGGCAACCAGCGCATCGTCGCGGACAACGACGCGGGCGCGCCCGGCAACGCGCTCGTGCTGCACTGGCAGACCAGCGCCGATATCGAGCACGACGGCTATCGCACGGCCTGCTACGCTACGCCCAATGTGTCGGACCGGCTCTCGCTGCTGCTGCAGCCCGCCGCCGACATCTGGCTCTCCGTGAATCTCTATCGCGAGCGCGACGCCGGCAATTTCCAGCCCGGCGAGGTGCAACTCGTGGAGTCGCTCGCGCCGCTGATCGGCGAGGCCACGAAGCATCACTACGCGCTGCGCGGCCAGCGTCAGCCCGGCATTGCGCCGCTGATGCTCGCGCGCCTGCGCAGCCTCTGCCCGGAACTCTCGAAGCGTGAACTCGACGCGCTGCGCGGCGTGCTCGAAGGCCACAGCGCCGCCGAGATCGCCGACCACATGGGCGTGAAGCCGAGCAGCGTCGTGACGTACCAGAAGCGCGCGTATCGGCGGCTCGGCATTTCCAGTCAGCGCCAGCTTTTCGCGCTCTGTCTCGCCAACGGCAACGGCTGACACGCGCCTCGCGCGGCGCGGGCAATGCGGCCGCGCTGTACCCAAAATGAGGACAGCGCCACGGCGCGCGCGCTCCATACTGGCTCCATCGACGCGGGATCGGCTGTTCAACAGAACCGCACGATCCGCGAGAAAAATCCAGATTGGAGACAGTTCGCCATGCCCCACCACGCCTGTTTTTCGTGCGCCGCTTCCGGCACTTCCGCGCGGGAGTCCGCGCAATGAACGCCGCCTTCCAGCCCTATCCGTTCAACGCGAAGCGCTACGACGCACGCCTGCCCGATTGCGTCGGCGGCCGCGAAACGCAGCGCCATGCGGTCACGATCGTCGGCGGCGGCCCGGTCGGCCTCGCCATCGCGCTGGGTCTTGCGCGGCACGGCGTGCGCTCGGTGCTGATCGAAGCCGACGACTCGGTCTGCTACGGCAGCCGCGCGATCTGCATTTCGCGCCGCAGCCTCGAAATCATCGAACGCCTCGGGGCGCTCGACGGCTTCCTCGCGAAAGGACTGCCGTGGACCGGCGGACGCAGCTTCTATCGGCACGACGAAGTGCTGCACTTCACGATGCCGCAGGACGACAACCAGAAGCTGCCGCCGATGGTCAATCTCGCCCAGTACCACATCGAGCAATTTCTGCTCGACGCGGCCGAGCGGCACGCCGACCTGATCGATATCCGCTGGCGCACCAGGGTCACGGCGATCCGCCACGACGAACACGGCGCGACGCTCACGCTCTCGACGCCCGCGGGCGACTACGCAGCGCAGACCGACTGGCTCGTGGCCGCCGACGGCGGGCGCAGCACGGTGCGCGACGCGCTGGGCCTGAAGCTGCAGGGCACGAGCTACGAAGGCCGCTACGTGATCGTCGACATTCTGCTCGACAGCGCGCGCCCGACCGAGCGCCTCGCCTACTTCGATCCGGCGTCGAATCCGGGCTCGACGGTGCTGGTGCACAAGCAGCCCGACAACGTCTGGCGCATCGACTATCAGTTGCGCGACGACGAGGACGCCGACGAAGCCGTCAAACCCGCCAACGTGATGCCGCGCGTGCAAAGCCTGCTCGACATGATGGGCGAAACCGCGCCGTGGTCGCCGGTCTGGATCACGATCTACAAGGCCAACGCGCTGACGCTCGAACGCTACCGGCACGGCCGCGTGCTGTTCGCGGGCGACGCCGCGCATCTGGTGCCGATATTCGGCGTGCGCGGCGCGAATTCGGGTATCGACGACGCCGACAATCTCGCGTGGAAACTCGCCTACGTCACGCAGGGCCGCGCGCACGCGAGCCTGCTCGACAGCTACTCCGACGAACGCGTGTTCGCCGCGCACGAAAATCTGAGCTACGGCACCAAAAGCACGGAATTCATGGCGCCGCCCTCGTTCGCGTTCGAACTGATGCGCAAGGCCGTGCTGAGTCTCGCGCTCAAGCATCCGGGCGTGCGCTCGCTGATCAATCCGCGCCAGACGTCGGCGATTGCGTATCTCGATTCGCCGCTCAATGCCGCCTCCGATGCGTTCGCGTGCGGCCCCGCGCCCGGCGCGGTGCTGCCCGAATGTCCGCTGACGATCGTCGATCGTGACGGCGCGCATCTCGCCGCGCATCTCACCGATCTTGTCGGGCCGCGCTTCACGGCGCTCTGGTTCAGCAGCGAAGGCGAAAACGCGATTCCCGCCGACATCGCCGCGCTCGAAGCCGGGTTCGCCGCACGCGACATCCCCTTCACGCTGATCCCGATCACGCACAAAGCGCCCGCCGATTCCACCCGACGCAGCGCGTGGGATCACACGGGCCGGCTCTTTCCGATGTACGGCGTCGCGCGCACCGCGCTCTATCTCGTGCGCCCCGACGGCCATGTGCTCGGACGCTGGCAAGGCGCTCGCGACGAAACCGCCACGCTCGCGCAGCACGCGCTCGCGGCAGTCGATCGCGCATTGCACGGCTGATGCCGAAACCCGGAGACACGATGATGGAACAACGATTGGAACGCGCCATGACGACCATGACGGATAGCGAACTCGACGCGGTTTATACGCGTCTGTGCAAAACGATGACGGAGCTGGGCGAAGCGGCGACGCCGCTGTTTCTCGCGCGCTTTGCGCTGCTTGCCGTCGAGCGCATCGGCGACGCGAACGCCGCGTTCAAACTGATCGACGCCGCGCGCGAAGACATCGACGGATCGGCCGCGCCGTGAATCGCTTGGTGAATCGCGCCATGAACCGAATCATTAATCGCGCTTTAAAACCGCTTTAAACCCGCTCAGCGACGCGACGTTTGCAGCAACCGCGCGAGCTTCGAGCGGTTGCTAATGCCGAGTTTCTGAAAAGAACGGTCGAGATGCGTGCGCACGGTCGTATAGGAAATGCCGAGCCGCTGCGCGATTTCCTTGTCGAGCAAGCCATCCGCCGCCAGTTCGACCACTTCGCGTTCGCGACGCGTGAGGCGCGCGAGCAGATCGCCATCGGCCTGCAACGGCTCATCGCTGGCGGGCGTCGCGTCGATCTGCGTCTCGCTGCTGACCCGCGCCAGCGCGGCCACGAACGCAGGCCGGATCAGATCGAACACCGCGCGATCGCGCCCGGACGCGCTCTCGCGCTGGCCGCCGCGCACGACCCACAAGTTGCCGTCGCTCGCGTCGCCCTGCCATGCGGCTTCGGCGAAATCGTCCGCGTCCAGCAGATCGAGCGTGAGTCGCGCAACGTGCGCGCGCAGGGCGTCGTCAGTCAGCGCAGGCTCCGCCAGCACCCTGAAGAGGTCGGCAAGCAGCACCAGTTCGCGGCGAGTCAGATGCATGCGCAACAGGATGAAGACAGCGTTGGATCAAAGTACACGTTCATGATTGCCAGCGGCCCGCCGCCGTTGCATCCGCAACGTTCGGCGCCAGCGTATGCGCTCCAGCTTATCGAGCGCGTCAAGTGAATTCAAGAAAACTTCCGGAGCGGAAAAGAAAATGGGCGGCAGAGCCGCCCCAAGAAAACACACGCCGACAGCCATCAGGCCGCCGGAAGTTGCATCCTACGCGATGCTCCTGGCATGTGAATCCTCATTAAAGAGGACAAATGTGCATCGCATGCGAGGTTTGCCGAAATGCGCTGTGAGAGCGATGCTGAGTGGGAAAAAATGCCACACAAATAGGGCTCATCGGATATTCACAGCGCATAGACCCGGTAAATTATCCCCGCCTGATTCGATGACAATGAAGGAATCGGAAAATCAGGGAATCACGCGCGTCACGCCACGGCCGCGCGGATCGGCGGCGGCTTCGGGCGTTTCGCCGTCGATGCGGATCGCCTGAATGTCGCCGTTGAAATCCTGGCCCTTCAGCGTATAGCCCTTCGCTTCGACCTGCTTGGCGAGTTCGCCGTCGATCGGCTGGTACGGTTCCCAGAAAATCGTGTTCGGCGGCAACAATTGATGGTGGAAACGCATCGCGCCCACGGCATCCTTCAGCGGCATGTTGAAGTCGTAGATATTGTTGATGACCTGGAAGATCGACGTGAAGATGCGCGAGCCGCCCGGCGTGCCGATCACGAGCGCGACCTTGCCGTCCTTCGTGAGAATGGTCGGCGTCATCGAGGAAAGCGGACGCTTCTTCGGCGCGATCGCGTTCGCGTCGCTGCCCACCACGCCGAACATGTTCGGCACGCCGGGCTTCGCGGAGAAGTCGTCCATCTCGTCGTTGAGCACGATGCCCGCGCCCGGCACCACCACGCCCGAGCCGAAATAGCCGTTGATCGTGTACGTGTTCGAGACGGCGTTGCCCCACTTGTCGACCACCGAGAAGTGCGTGGTCTCCGCCTTTTCCGGCATCGAGGTGCCGAGCCCCGGCTGCACGCTCTTCGTATCGGAAGGCTTGTCGGGATCGACTTCGGCCACGCGTTTCGCGAGATAGGCGTCGTCGGTCAGTTGCGCGACCGGCACCTTGTAGAAGTCGGGATCGCCGAGATATTGCGCGCGATCCGCGAACACGCGCTTCTCGATCTCCGCAATCAGATGAATGTATTGCGGCGAGTTGAGCGTCACGTCCTTGAACTGCGGCGCGAGCATCGCCTTCATCTTGAGCAGTTGCACGAGGCCCACGCCACCCGAACTCGGCGGCGGCGCGGTGATCACTTCATAGCCGTTCCACTTCGCCTCCACCGGCTGACGCCACACGGCCTTGTAGTCCTGCAGATCGCGCTTCGTGATGAGACCGTGGTCCTTCATCGAGGCGGCGATCAGGTCGGCGGTCTTGCCGTCGTAGAAGTCCTTCGCGCCTTGATTGGCGATGCGCGTGAGCACGTTGGCGAGATCGGGCTGCCTGAACGTCGCGCCCTCTTTCATGTCGCCGAAGTACTGATCGAAATTGGTCTTGCCGCCGAATTCCTTCGACGCTTCCTCGCGGCGCTTCGCCAGCAGTTCGTCGACGACGAACCCGTCGCGCGCGTAGTGAATCGCCGGCTGCAGCACCTGCTTCCAGGGCAGCTTGCCGAAGCGCTTCTGCGCTTCCCACATGCCCTCGACCGTGCCCGGCACGCCCACGGCGTCGTAGCCATAGAGGCTCTTGCCCGGAATCACGTTGCCCTTGTCGTCCTGATACATCGTGCGCGTGGCGGCCAGTGGCGCGCGCTCGCGGTAATCGAGGAAATACGGCTTGCCGTTCACGTACAGCGTCATGAAACCGCCGCCGCCGATATTGCCGGCTTCGGGATACGTGACGGCGAGCGTGAAGGCGATGGCGACGGCGGCATCGACCGCGTTGCCGCCCGCCTTGAAGATCTGCTCGGCGGCGTCGGCCGCGTATTTGTCGGCGACGGCCACCGCCGACGCGTTCAGGACCGCGGGATGTTGCTGCGTGTCTTTCGCGAATGCGGGCGTGGCTTCGAGAAAGCCCGCCGATAAAGCGGAAAGCGAAATGAGTGCGAGAGCGGCTGCGGAAATTTTCGTTCTATCGACCAGCTTCATTGAGTGACCTCCATGATTCGGTTCATCGCGTAACGTCAACCACCTTTCACCGGGCTTTTGACCCGGTTACAGCGCTTATAGCATGCGCAGAAATCGTTTGCGATCCGGCGATCCGCCGATAACGCTCCGGCGCCGATTCATGGAATACGCCGCGTCAGGCCTTGCCGCGACTGCCGCGCGCGATCTCGTCGCCGGCGTTGGCGGGCAGGCGCATCGTCACGGGAATCGAGGCCACCGAGAACAGGCCGACCACGAAAAACGCCGGCCAGAAATCGGACCAGACGATGGTCGGATGGCCTTGCACGCGATGCGAAATCTGCAGCACGATCCCGGCGATCGTCACGCCCAAGCCGAGCGACACCTGCTGGATCACGCTCGCCACGCTGGTCGCGCGGCCGATGTCTTTGGTCTCGATGTCCGCGTATGCGAGCGAATTGAGGCCGGTGAATTGCAGCGAGGGAAACAGCCCGCCCGCCAGCACGATGAGCCAGATGAGCCACACGGGCGTCGTCGGCGAGAACAGGCCGCAGACCGCGATGGCCGCGCCCGCAATTGCCGCGTTGACGATCAGCGTGCGCCGGAAACCGAAGCGCCCGAGCACGCGCGAGACGATCGACTTCATGAAGATCGAGCCGAACGCCGACGCGCAGGTAATCGCCCCCGATGCGAACGCGGTCATGCCGAGCCCTTCCTGCAGCGTCAGCGGCAACAGGAACGGCACCGCGCCGAGGCCGATGCGAAACAGCGAACCGCCCGCCACGCTCGCGTTGAAACTCGGAATGCGCAGGAACTTCAGATCGAGCACGGGACGTTCGGCGCGTTGCGCATAGAACCAGTAGAGCGTGAGCAGGATCGCGCCGACCACGCACATCGTCACCGCTTTGGTATTCGAAACGAGTTCGCCGCCGACGAGCGACAGGCCCAGCATGAACAGCGACGCGCCGCCCGCCGAGAGCAGAAAACCGAGCCAGTCGAGCGGCCCCGGATGCTCCTCGTGCATGTTCGCGATATGCCGGTTCGCGAGCCAGATGCCGAACACGCCAATCGGAATATTGACGAAGAAAATCAGCCGCCAGTGCAGATACGTGGTGATGAACCCGCCGAGCGGCGGCCCGACGACCGGCCCGAGCAGCGCGGGCACGGTGAGATAGTTGACCGCGCGAATGAAGTCCGACTTCGGCAGCGAACGGAAGATGATGATGCGCCCGACCGGCACCATCATCGCGCCGCCGATGCCCTGTACGAAGCGCGCGGCCACGAACATTTCGAGCGAGCGCGATGCCGCGCACAGCAGCGATCCGGTCATGAAAATGCCGATGGCCGTGCGAAACACATTGCGTGAACCGAAGCGGTCGGCCACCCATCCGCAGATCGGAATGAATACGCCGAGGCCGATCACATAGCTCGTGACGGCCAGTTTCAGCGTGATAGGATCTTGCCCGAGATCGCGGGCCAGCGCGGGCAACGAGGTGACAATGACCGTCGCGTCCACGTTCTCCATGAACATCGAGCACGCGACGATAAGCGGAACGATGAAAGTGCCGAGGGCAAGGGGCATGGGCAGGAACGACGATCAGCGCGGCTGATGGCGTAAAGGCACCATTATGGCACTCTGTTGCGAAACGCGGTGGGTCGGCAACAGATGAAGCCGCACGAAAAACACAAAAGGCCGTGAAGCGAACTTCACGGCCTTTTTTATGGCGTTTTTGACGCCGATTCAGACGCCGAGACGCCGCGAGCCGCATGCACGCGGCCCGCGCGCGCGATCACTCCGCCGTCTGCTTCATGCGGCTCACGATCGGCGCGAGTTGCGGCAGCACTTCTTCGGCGGCGCGCGTCACGTCGTTCGGGAAGTCGATCTCGATCCACGGCGCGCCGGTCACGTCCGCCGTGTCGAATTCAGCGCCGCGCTCGAGCAGCAGATCGCGCAGCGCTTCTTCGTGCGGCAGGTTCGCGCGGCCCGTATCGACGTAGCCTTCGACGATCTGCGCAAAGCGGCGCGCGGTCGGCTCGTTCAGGCGGAAGAAGCCCACCGATTCGCCGATCGTGTCGTATTGCAGGCCCACGGCGAGCTGCTTGCGCAGTTCGACCGGCACGCCGTCGCGCAGGCACAGCTTCACGGGCTCGTCGCCGGCTTCGAAGTCGCGGTCGATCAGCAGACGGTTGGTGGGCGCCTCGCCCGCGACGAGCGGCGCGAACACGCGTTCGTCGTAGAGCACGTCGGCGTCCATGAGCAGCACGTCGCCGCCGCGCGTGATGGCTTCGGCGGTGCGATGCACGGTGAGCACGCTGCCCAGATCGAAGCGCGGGTTCATCACCACTTCGACCTTGTGCGGCCAGTTGATGCGCTTGAGTTCCGCTTCGACCAGTTCAGGCTGGAAGCCGAGCGCGAGCACGACTTCGGTGACACCCGCCGCTTCGAGCATCTGCAGATGGCGTTCGAGCAGCGACACGCCCTCGAACTGCAGCAGACATTTCGGAAACTGTTCTCCAGCGCGTTGCTGAAGGCGCAGGCCGAGGCCTGCCGCAAGAATGATGGCGCGCATGCGTTCCTTGGGAGAAAAAAATCAATCGGCGATTTCGACAGCGGGCACGCGCAGGGCGCGCCGGCGTTGCCAGCTTCGTTCGCTGAAATGCAGATACAGCAGGCCCGGAAGACCGAGCAGGATTTCGCGCGCGCGCTTGGCGAGCGAGAGCGCGAGAGCCGCTTCCGGCGGCAGACCGACGAGCGGCGCGAGCAGCAGATAGCCGCCCTCCTGCACACCGAGCGAGCCCGGGATGGCGAAGGCCGCGCCACGAATGGCCTGGCCAATGCTTTCGAGCAGCAGCGCGTCGACCCAGCTCACCGGATGACCGAGGAAATGCAGCGCGAGCCACACTTCCGCGGTGCCGACGAGCCAGCCCGCGAGGCTCAGCGCGAAGCTGGCCGCGGCGCGGCCGCGTTCGGCGTAGAGCGCCTTCACGGCGGCGTCGATCGCGTCGGCGCGCGTGGCCAGCGACGACCAGTCGCGCTTGCCGAACAGCTTCGAGGCGATGCGCAGCAGACGGCCGAACAGACCGCGTCGCTGCGCGACATAAAACAGGGCGATGAGACCGCCGAGCACAAAAGTGGCGATCAGCGCGGCGATCCCGAGATCGCGCGGCGCGCCGTTCGTAGCGTAAGCGGAAAAGAGCACGATGCCGAACACCGCGAAGACGATCTGCGCGACCGCTTGCAGCGTGGTGCTGACGGTGATGGCCGCCGCCGCGTCGCGCATCTGCATGCCGCGCTGCGCGAGCTGGCGCGTCATCGCAACCGGACCGCCGATCTGGCCGGCCGGCAGCAGGCTGTTCACGGCCTCGCCGCTCCAGCGTGCGAGCAACGCGTGACGCTGGTCGACGCGTTCGCCCTTCTTGAACAGCACGGCGATGGCGCCCGCGTCGAGCGCGAGCGGCACCACGTGAAACGCGGCGACGAGGGCGAGGCCCCAGCCGGCGGCCGCGAGCGCGCCCGTGACCGAGCCGAGGCCCTGCCACGCGAGCAGCGCGATAAAGAGCGCCGTGCCGATCGACAGCAGCAGGATGGCAGCCCGGCTCACACCGATCCCCCGGTCTTGCGTGCGCCGCCGGTCGCCGATTGCAGCGCCTTGCGGAACACCTGACGGAAACCGAAGTACGCGATCGCGTCCTTCATGTTCGAGATGAAACGGCGCCACGGACGCATGTTCGGGTTCGTCACGTATTCGAGCGTGAGCGAAACGCGCACCTCGCCTTCGCGGCTGGGCGTGACGCGATGCCGCAGCTTGTCGCCGTCGAACAGGATGAGCGCGCCCGGCGGATACTGCACCGCGCCGGGCTCGTCGGGCTTGTTTTCGTCGCGCGTGTGCAACTCGTAGTCGAGAATGCACGACGAGTCGTCGATCACGCCAAGCAGCACCGTATAGCGGCGGCCGTCGTAATAGGACGTGTCGTAATGCCAGCCGATGTGATCACCCGCGCGCGTGTAGTAATACAGCGCGTACGCGTGCGGATCGTCCTGCGGCGACAGCTGGAGCTTGTCGCCCGTGATCTTCTCGAGCCACGCGATGAGCTTGGGCGAGCGATACAGCTCGGCGATCCACGGCTGCAGGCGGTCAATGGTGTGGCGGCTCACGCTGCCACCCGCCTTGTGGCCGGGGATGAAATTGCGGTTGACCTCGGGCATCAGCGCATTGGCGGCGTCGATGAGCCGCTGCGTCGCGTCCGCGGGCAGGAAATCGGAGAGATAAAGGAACGAGCCTTGATCGACGTACTCGTTACGCAACTGATTCGTATTCAGGTCGCCCAATGCACGGCCGACCGCGGCGTCCGCGTCGCCTGCCTGCACCGGCGCGCCCGACACCCCGCTACCATCGCGCACACCCGGCGCGACCACCTGCTCTTCTGCTTGCACACTCATCTGCTGATCCAAACCTGACTGGTTTCCTTGCCTGGCCGCGTGCGACGCGTTACGCGCACATAGTCGAGCACCACGTAAATGGCGAACAACGGCGCCCCGATGGACGCGGCCACGACGAACGGCGCCACGATACCGGTGAGCGTGACGAGCGGCAACAGATAGAGAACGTCTTCCGTTTCGAACCCGCCGACGAACGCCTGTTGGGTGCCGGCCTTGCCGGCCATTTCCTCGATACGCATGCGCAGGAAAAAGATCACTGCGACCGCGATACCGGCGACGCCGCCGAGGATGGCGGGCGGCACATGCCAGTTCGCACTGGAAGCCGCCTGCACGCCGAGGCCGTAACCCATGCCGAAGAACAGCAGAATGGTCGTGAGCGCGTCGGCAGCGAGATCGTAGAAGTGGCCGATCCGGCTGGTTTTACCACTGATGCGTGCGAGTTCACCGTCAGTGTGATCAACAAAATTCGACAAAACGATCAGAAATGCGCCAATATTGACGTGCAGGAAGTCGCCCCGCGCGAGATAAAAGGCGCCGGCGACACCGATCAGAAGGCGCAGCGTGGTCAGGTGATTCGGGGTAACGCGGGTGGGGACGAGCGGCGTGACGAGCCAGCGCGCGACACGCGCGTCCCAGGTACGCGGCAACGGCACCGCGCGGGGTGCCGTTTTTGCAGGTTGGTCTTTTCCAGTCATAACCGGGAAATATATACGGCTTCCAGAAAACTTGCAGGTTTTCCGACAGTCGAAGGGCGCGTGAAGCGCACCCGCACGCTGCCTGAATGCGCCCATCGGACGCACCTTGAGCGGCGCATCGCACACCGTCCGGGCGACCTCGCGAGCAAAATTAAACGATCCCGCGTAGAGTTCAGACCTCGCACCGGCCCGGTACCGGATATCGGGTGGCGCCTGCCCGCGCAGGCGCAGCTTAATTGCCAGAATTCCAATGAAACGTCTGACTTTTGCGGCCTCCGCTGCCGCCCTTCTCGCTGGCGCGCTCGCTTTCGCGCCCATGGCGGCCCGCGCCGCGGCCCTCGACGACGCGCTCACCTGCCAGGAATCCGCGCACGATTTCGTCTCGGGTCTGATCGACCAGAAGCTGATCGATGCGAAGCCCATGCGCGTGGAAAGCAACTCGATCAACGCGTTCTGGCCCGCTCACGGGCAGCGTCTGACCGCTTACGGCTTCAGCGTGTTCGCGATCGTGGGTTTTCAGCAGGACGACCCGCTCTTCAAGACCGGCGACGGCAAGCCCATTGGCCGTTCGGCCTATGGCGCGGTCGTGGTCGCCACGCAAAGCAAAGTGCAAGCGGCGCTCGATGCGGCCGGCAATCACGCGATCGTCCATCATGCAGGCCCGCTCCTGACGGCGATTTTCTGCCAGCAGGATTGAGCGGCCCACTTCGCTTTTCTCGATTCGGCCAGGCTGGGCTGCTCCGGCTGTTAGTTGCGAATGAGGCGACGACAGCAAAATCTCGCGCCGCCTGAAACACCGCTCCTTACTCGATACGGCCGAATCCGCCCTCGGCCCACGACTCGGCGCGCTCCTTGGTGAGCTTGAAGTTCGGCGCGACGCGCACCTGCGCGATCTGCGCGCCGAACGCATCGAAGGCCGTCAGCGTCGCGTAGGGCTCGTACTCGTCCGGCACGATGTCGAGCGTGACGTCGACGTCGCCATCGTCGGTGCGTATGCCGATGCGCTTGTGCATCTGCGCACGCAGCTGCTGCTCGTGGCGCCGAAGCACCTCCGAGGCCGTCTTCACGAGCGTATTGAATGCCGAAGTGTCGAGCGGCTTCGGATTCTTCTTGTCGCGCCCCATCGTCCACGGGCCGACCAGCGCGGGCTCCGGCTCGCCGTCCTTGATCATTTCGACGGCCCAGCCGTCGTCGTCCTCGTTCTTGATGACGCGCGCCATCCAGCCGTCCTTGTGCCACAGGCGCGCTTCCTTGATCTCGTCAGCCGCGTCGGCGGTCGTGTCGTCAAAGGCGTCGTCGGGGAGTTCGGTTGATGCGTCGGTCATGGCGGGTTCCATCGGTTCTGCGGGCGGCCCGTTTTATCGGGCTGGGGGCAGGATTTTACCCGCAAGTGCCGATGCGGCCGTCAGGCACCGAAGGTAGACGGCGTATTTCGTGATGGGGACACAATAAAAACCGGCGCGCGAAATAGACCCGATTAATGATTCACGACAAAATCAAATCATTAATAAACGAGAAAGTTCCCGATTTCTATTTCTGCAACAGACTCTTCCAGAATCTAGAAGAAAGTAAATGTCCCGAAAGCGGGCAAAAAAAAACGCGGCCCGAGGGCCGCGTAAAACAGATGAAAAAAGACCACCCTTGGTCAAGGGGCAAATGAATTGTACCGCTGCACAGTGGCCATGTGGATCACATAATCTGGAACAATACCTTCCACAAAGCGGCAGAATGCGATAACAAATATTTCGTCATCTTCTGTAACGCCCGCCTGACGGACATCACCGCCCCGTCGCCATAATGCAACAGATTTTAATCTCGTCACATTTTGTCGCATCTATTTCGGGATTGAAAAAATGCTTATAACCCAGTGACTTACGTGAATTAGTGCGACTTCTACAATTTTAAGAATGTATTGTTGCCTCGAACGATAAGAATGTTCTGATTTACAAGAATACACTGGGCTCCGAATCGTCAGACCACGAATGTCAGCGCAGCAACGCGGTATTCGTGAGATTCCCAAGTACTGTCCGGAGTTAAAAAGCATGAAAAAAACCCTCATCCTCGCTGGCGTTCTCGGTGCCTTTGCCATGAGCGCGCATGCGCAAAGCAGCGTCACGCTTTACGGTTCTCTCGATGCCGGCATCGTCTACGCGAACAACGCCGGCGGCCACAGCCTGTGGGCCCAGGGCAGCGGCGCGTTGTCCCACAACTATTTCGGTTTGAAGGGCTCTGAAGACCTCGGCGGCGGTCTGAAGGCCATCTTCACGTTGGAGAGCGGCTTCAACATCGGTAACGGCTCGTTCAGCGAATCGAATTCGATCTTCAACCGTCAGGCCTATGTCGGTCTGCAGAGCGACCAGTACGGCGCCCTGACGCTCGGCCGCCAGTACGACTCGATGAACCAGTACCTCGCACCGCTCTCCGAAGCGGGCGCGGGCTTCGGCAACAACCTCGCGGGCCACCCGTTCGACAACGACAACTTCGCCCAGACGTTCTCGATCAAGAACGCGGTCAAGTACTCGAGCGCGAACTACTCGGGCTTCCAGTTCGGCGGCATGTACGGTTTCTCGAATGAAGCCGACGGCTTCGCGAACAGCCGCGCATGGAGCGCGGGCGCGTCGTACAGCAACGGTCCGCTGAACGTCGCGGCCGGTTACCTGCAGCTGAACAACTCCGGAACGGTGGGCGGCAACACGAGCGGCGCCGCCTCGGCCGACACGAACATCTCGGCCCGTCTGCAACGCAGCTTCGGCGTCGGCGCGAACTACACCTACGGTCCGGCGCAAGTCGGCTTCGTGTGGTCGCACTCGCAGATCGACGGCCTGCAAAGCCTCGGCAGCGGCGGCACGACGCTCGCCGGCCTGAGCGGCCTGAACCTGCACATGGACAACTACGAACTCAACGGCGCGTATCACCTCACGCCGGCGCTCGCGCTCGTCGGTTCGTACACGTTCACCGACGGCACCGTCACGGGCACCGGCAGTGGCGACCAGAGCCCGAAGTGGCACACCGTCATGGTCGGCACCGACTACTCGCTCAGCAAGCGCACCGACGTCTATCTCGCGGGCGTATATCAGCACGCTTCGGGTTCGCTCGGCGTGAACGGCTCGGGCCAGGCGCTGCAGAACGTGGCGGCGATCAATACGCTGTCGCCGTCGTCGACGAACAACCAGATCGCCGCGACGATCGGTCTGCGTCACCGCTTCTAGGCAAGTCGGCTCGCGCGCCTGCGCGAACCTCGCTCTCAACGCACAAACGGCACAACCGTTTGTGCGTTTTTTATTCGGCGACGCGTTCGCGCGGACGCGACGCTGTTTCATCTTTTTACGATATGCGGACCTCCACCGCATCCGGCGTGCGTATACTCATGTGCAGCTTCCGCAGTTTCGCACTGCGTTTCGATCTGTATCCCGTTCTGCATCCGTTCCGCCGCCATGAATACGCTCACGCAACGCCTCGCCGCCGTCCTGCCATTCGCCCTGCTCGCAGCCTGCGGCTCGTCGCCCTCCAGCACCGCCTCGAACGGCGAAACGATGATCTACGCGTCGTCGGCGCGCTCGCCGTCGTCGATCGCCAACTGTCTCGAAGACCGTCTCTCGGACGTGCACGAATCGCGCTCGGGCAACATCACCGAACTCGCAGTGGGCTCGCGCTCGAACGCTTCGTATTTCGTCACGCTTACGCCGAACAACTATGGCTCGGTGATTCGCGTCACGCACGGCGCCTCGACCTCCGACGATCCGCCTGAAGAAAAGCTGCGCTTCGACGTCGCGCGCTGCACGACCTGATGCATTGAACGTGACGGTCGGCGCATGAATTATTTACTGCGCCTACCCCCTGTCACGAAGCGGTCACATCTGCGATGATGTGCGCCCTTTCGACTTTGCACGACACCGCTTCATGGCATCAGGGACCGCACATCACGCTACCGGATGGGCAGCCGGCGTCATCGCCGCCGCCCTCGTCACGCGCATGGGCGCCGACGGTCCCTGGCATCTCTTCGCCGCGCTCGCCTTCGTCGCGGGCGTTGCGGGCGGCACCGCGCCGGACTGGCTCGAAGTCGCGTGGTGGAGCAAAAAGCGCCGTCTCTGGTGTACGCATCGCACGATCACGCATTGGGGCATTGGCTGGATCGTGCTGCTGGTGGGCTCGTATCGCGAACTGGGCCATCAGTTGTGGGCCGCGCCTGCATTCGGCTTCGCGTGCGGCGGCCTGATTCATCTGCTCGCGGACTGGCCGAATCCGCTCGGCGTGCCCTGGATCGTGCGCCGGCATTCGCTGAACTGGTGGCGCAGCGGGCATTGCGATCTGATCGTGGTCGCGGCGTCGTGGGTGGCCGCGTGGTTCTTCGCCGTGCATGGCGTGCCGCACAGCTGGTCGCTGGAACCGCTGCGTCGACTCGTCTGATTAATTCCCTCGATTCATCTGGATTCCGAAATAAATCGGTGATGCGATGAGCACGTAAAACGGGCGACCGTGGCCGCCCGTTTCCGTGCATCAATCCAGCTTGAAGTCGATGCCCTGCGCAAGCGGCAGCGCCGACGAATAATTCACCGTGTTCGTCGCGCGCCGCATGTAGCCCTTCCAGGCATCCGAGCCCGATTCGCGTCCGCCGCCGGTTTCTTTTTCGCCGCCGAATGCGCCGCCAATCTCCGCGCCGCTCGGTCCGATGTTCACGTTCGCAATGCCGCAATCGCTGCCCGACGCCGACAGGAATCGCTCGGCCTCGCGCAGATCGGTCGTGAACACGCACGACGACAACCCATGCGCCGCCGCATTGTTCGCAGCAACGGCCTCATCGAACTCGCGATACTTCACGACGTAGAGAATCGGTGCAAAGGTTTCTTTCAGCACGATCGCGCTTTGCGTCGGCATTTCCACCAGCGCGGGCCGCACGTAATAACCGTTCGGCAAACCTTCGACGTTCACGCGCTCGCCGCCCGTCACCTTGCCGCCTTCCGCACGCGCTTGCTGCAGCGCCGCCTGCATCTGTTCGAACGCGCGCGCGTCGATCAGCGGTCCCATCAAGGTGCCCGGCGTAAGCGGATTGCCGATCGGCACCTTCGCATAAAACTGCTTCAGACGTTCTACAGTGGCTTCGTAGACGCTCTCGTGCACGAACAGGCGGCGCAGCGTCGTGCAACGCTGACCCGCCGTGCCGACAGCGGAAAACAGGATGCCGCGCAAAACGAGTTCGCGGTCGGCGCTCGGCGTGACGATACCCGCGTTATTGCCGCCCAGTTCGAGGATCGAGCGTCCGAAACGCTGCGCCACGGCCACGCCCACCGCGCGGCCCATTTCCGTGCTGCCGGTCGCGCTGACGATGGCCGCGCGCGGATCGGCGACGAGTTTCTCGCCCACCTCGCGTCCGCCGACGACCAGCGAGACAAGACCTTCCGGTGCATCGCCGAATGCGCGCAGCGTGGCTTCCATGATCTTCTGCACGGCGAGCGCGGTGAGCGGCGTTTTCTCCGAAGGCTTCCAGATCACGGGATTGCCGCAGACGAGCGCGAGCGCCGCGTTCCACGACCAGACCGCGACCGGAAAATTGAACGCGGAAATCACGGCGCAGACGCCCATCGGGTGCCAGCTTTCCGCCATGCGATGACCGGGACGCTCGGAGGCGATGGTCAGACCATAAAGTTGACGCGAGAGACCGACCGCGAAATCGCAGATGTCGATCATCTCCTGCACTTCGCCGAGTCCCTCCTGGAGGATTTTCCCGGCTTCCAGCGAAACGAGGCTGCCAAGCGCCTCCTTGCGGGCGCGCAGACGTTCGCCCAGCAAGCGCACCAGTTCGCCGCGCCGCGGCGCGGGTACGTTGCGCCAGTGCAGAAACGCGGCCTGCGCGCGCGTGAGCGCGGCGTCCACGTCGGCGGGCGACTGGCTCGCCACCTGCCCGATGGTTTCGCCGGATATCGGCGATTTCACTACGATGTCACCCGACCTGGCTTCTTCTGAAATGCCGAGGTCGGCGAGAATGCGCGCTGCGTCCATGACCGATCCTTTTATTTCCGATAAGAAACAAACTCTCGTGCGCCGACTATACACGGCGCCCGATAGCGCATCAAGGCGGACAAAAACGGATGCGACGGGACGGCTGAATGCCCGCGCAGCAAGCCAAAACGGCCGATTGCACGCGGTTCAAGCGGTAGAAACGGAGGTTCAGCGGGAGTTTCCGATCAGAAACTTTTCGCCCGGATGGCTGGGTTTCCTATCGGAAACTGAGAAAAATCGGGTGCGGTGCGTCGGCGCTGCTGATCTACCGGGGAAGCGGGCGCAACCTCAACGCCCGTACCCGTTGCCGCCAGCCACGTCTTCAACATCGCTCTTCCTCGAATCGCTACACAAACCATCCGCCATCAACAAAAAACCCCGCAAACATCGCGGGGCTCGTCGGATCGCACGGACGCCTTAGCGGCAGTGCTTTTCCCAGTGCTTATGCACGCGGACCTTGTGGCACTCGTGGTGCTCGCCGGCCTGAGCCGACGAAACGCCGGCAGCGAGAATGCCCAGCGCGGCCAGTGCGAGGAGGATTGACTTCATGGATTGCTCCGATCAGTTGAATGCGGGGCTCGAATCGTAGCAACGGGTTTTGCGCAGCGCGAGCAATGCAAAGCGCGGCCTGACAATCGCATCGCAATCGCGAAAGCAACGGAAAACGCGGAGAAAAAGGGGAAACAGCGTCGGTGAGAAAGCGATCAGGTGAAAAGCAAAACCGCGCGTTATCGGTTTATCGGCTTAGCGGCTTAGCGGCCTATCGGCTGTCGACAGGAAAGCGGACGCGGCCAGGTGCGCGGCCGCGTTTCGCGCTCACGACTCTTGTGTGCATTCCTCGCGCCCCATGCGATGACCGATGATCAAACCGGCGTCGTAGGCGGTTTCCAGCGCGCGACCGACGTCTTCCGCGCTCACGAGGTGAAAGTCGGCGGTTTGCTTGCCGGTCAACTCGAAGCGCTCGATGCCGAGCGTTCTACGCGAGATGGCTAACAGTAATTCGAGGCGTTCGTCATGCATTATCTTTACTCCATTTGATCCTTCTCACCTGATCTAAATATAAGGTCGGTCATGGCGGACTTCACGTGGCGCCGCGCCGCATATCGAGGCTCTACTCAAAACCTTACTGTATTGAAAGACAATTCCTAACCGCATAAGATCCGCTGCGATCTTTAAGAATTGTCAATTCGAATCCCTAAGCAATTTGACGCTCCAAAAGCGACAGATCGCGGCAGCGGCCGTGTGCCCGTCCGATCCACGACATTGGCCATCTGGCCGAGTTTCCTAAGCGCTACGCTTTGTTATTATCGGAAACGTGCCAGAACAGAATCCCTCCTTGCCTTCGCTTATGGACCACTCGCTCGCGCAACCGTCCAGTTCCTCGACCGCCGACCTCGGACGCCGCGTCCGCGCCGCGCGTCTCGCCCAGGATCTGACGATCGACTACGCCAGCCGCGTCTGCGGCGTGTCGCGCTCGACGCTCTCGAAGATCGAAAACGGCCTGATGTCGCCTACGTTCGACGTGCTGCAGAAGATCGTCGCGGGTTTGAATATCGACCTGGTCGATCTGTTCGGTTCGACGCCCAAGCTCGATTTCGGCGGCCGTCGCGCGCTCACGCGGCGCGGCGCAGGCAAGCCGCACGCGTATCGCGGCTACGAAATGGAATTGCTCGCCACCGAACTCGCGCACAAGGCCATGCTGCCCTTTCTCGTGCGCATCACCGCGCATTCGACCGAGGCCTTCGACGATTGGGGCCGCCACGAGGGCGAGGAATTCATCTACGTGATCAGCGGCAGCGTGTGCCTCTACACCGAGCTCTACACGCCCACGCAACTGGAAGCCGGCGACAGCCTCTACTTCGACAGCCGCACCGGGCATTACGCGGTTTCGACCAGCGAAGAAGACGCCATGGTGATCTGGATGTCCACCGGCGCCGCCGTGCCGGGCTCGCCCGCGCCGGAGGCGGAAGCCGTGCCTGCCGCGAAGCCGGCGCGTTCCAAAAGGAAACTTTCGTCGGCTTGAGGAAACGGCCGCCGGTTTAGCGGTTTGCGCGACTCGGGCGGCGCGCCCGGGTCGACCTGGCCGTCTGCTGATCCGCCGCCGGTTGATCCGCTGCCGGCTTGTCCGCCACCGACGCTTCCGGCTGACGCTTGCGCGACCGGCGTCCCGGCGCGCTCGCGTGCGCCACCGCATCGCGTTCGCGCGCCGCCATCCGCACCGCGTCGATCAACGCGCGCCCCGCTGGCGAGGGCTGCGTGTCGGTGCGCTGAATCAGGCCGACAGGCTCCTCGCCGCCCGCCACCGGCAACGGCAGACGCACGAGCGCTCCGTGCCGCAAGTCATACTCGACCGCGCCCGACGGCACGAACCACACCGCGTCGTTTTCCAGCGCCATCGCGCCCCCGACCGACACCGAGAGCAATTCCACCGACGCCGTCAGCGGCGGCGCGCCCCACGCCGCCAGCAGGCTGTCCGCGGCCTGGCGGATCAGCGTGCCGAACGGCGGCAGCACGAGCGGAAACTGCGTGGGGAACTGCGCGAGCGGCCGCGCCGCGCCCGCGCCCTGCAACAGCGGATGCCCCGCACGCACAACCACCGTCATCGGTTCGTTGTAGAGCTGCTCGAAGCTCAGGCCGACCATGCGCTCGGGATCGGCGAGACGACCCACCGCAAAGCTGATCGCGCCCGCCTTGAGGCGTTCGAGCAGTTCGGTGTTGGCCGCCGTCAGCAGCCGCACGCTCACGCGCGGCCAGTCGCCGGCAAAGCGGCGCATGGCGTCGGGCAGCAGGGCCGTCGCCACCGTCGGCAACACGCCGATGTCGAGCGTCGCCGCCACCGCGCCCTCGTCGCGCGCGAGCAAAGCCACGCCCTGGCGCAGCGCGCTCACGCACGCGCTCGCATGCGGCATGAACAATTGCCCCTCGCGCGTGGTCACCGCGCCGTGGCGGCCGCGCTCGAACAGCTTCACGCCCAGCGCCGACTCCAGCTCGGCGATGGTCTTCGACACGGCAGGCTGCGTCACGGACAGACTTTCCGCCGCCTGCTGCACGCTGCCGAACTGCGCCACCGCCAGAAAACACTGCAAATGCCGGAATTTGACGCGCGAATCCGCAAGCCGGTTTTCCATAACGATCCGTTATACGAGATGCGATAAAACATCATTTTGCATAACTTTTCGCATTGGATAAAGTGGATGTCATCCGCGCACCGCGACCGTCCGCCGCGCGGCATAAATCCACTTCCCACAAATCTGCCAGGAGACAACCCCATGGACGAGTCCATCCTGTCGCCGCGCGACTTCGACTCGCACCCGGCTTTCGTTTATCCGCCGTATCGCTCGTCGGTGAAACGCGGTCCCACGCTGCCCCTGATCCCCCTGAAGGAAAAACTGCGCAATCTGCACGCGCCCGTTTATGGCGCGGAAGATCTCGGCGCGCTCGACAGCGACCTCACGCGCAATGCAGCGCGTAATGGCGAACCGCTCGGCGAACGCATCATCGTGACGGGCCGCGTGCTCGACGACGGCGGCAAGCCGGTGCGCAACACGCTGGTCGAAATCTGGCAGGCGAACGCCGCCGGCCGCTACGTGCACAAGCAGGATCAGCACGACGCGCCGCTCGACCCGAACTTCCTCGGCGCGGGCCGCTGCGTGACCGACAATGAAGGCCGCTATCGCTTCCTGACGATCAAGCCGGGCGCGTATCCCTGGGGCAATCATCCGAATGCATGGCGCCCGCAGCACATCCACTTCTCGCTGTTCGGCGACTACTTCGGCTCGCGCCTCGTGACGCAGATGTACTTCCCCGGCGACCCGCTGCTCGCGTTCGACCCGATTTATCAAGGCACGCCGGAGCAGGCGCGCGAGCGCATGATTTCGCGCTTCTCGCTCGACACCACCGAAGACAGCTACGCACTCGGCTACGAATTCGACATCGTGCTGCGCGGCCCCAACGAAACCCCGATGGAGCGTTGATCATGGCACTCAAGGAAACGCCCTCGCAGACCGTTGGCCCGTACTTCGCCTACGGCCTCTGCCCGCAGCAATACAACTTCGATTTCAAGAGCCTGTTCACCGCCGACATCGTCGGCACGCAGACGCCCGGCGAGCATATTTCGCTGATCGGCCGCGTGATCGACGGCGACGGCAAGCCGGTCTTCGACGCGATGCTGGAGTTCTCGCAAGTCGACGCCAGCGGCCACTATCCGGCGTCGCGCGAGCAGATCGCCGAGACGGGTTTTCGCGGCTTCGCGCGCGTGGGCACCGGCACGGATCCGGAGCAGCGCTTCATCGTGCGCACCGTGAAGCCGGGCGTCGAGAACGCCGGCGAGGCGCCGCATCTGAACGTGATCGTGATGATGCGCGGCATGCTCACGCATACCTTCACGCGCGTGTATTTCGACGACGAAACGGCGGCCAACGCGGCCGATCCGGTCCTGTCGTCGGTGCCGGCGGCGCGTCGCGACACGCTGATCGCGCGACGCAGCGAACAGGCGGGCAAGATCGTCTATCACTTCGACATCGTCATGCAGGGCGAACGCGAGACCGTGTTTTTCGATCTCTGATCGCTGCCTGCCATGCAGCCGGAGCGCGCCGCACAGCATGGAAAACGCATGACTTTCACGCGCCTTTCATGAACGTACCCTAAGATCGCCCGCACTGCGATCTGATCGCGGAACTCCGAGCTGTACCTTGATGAAGCCTGCCATGAGCAGGCTTCTTTTTTTGGTTTCGCGCATTGTCGACGACGTGAACGTACGCGTTCGAAACGCGGCTCAGCCGAGCGGACGCACGCCGATCAGCAGGCCATGCAGCCAGAACGCGAACACGGCCCACGCGACGAGACCGATCACGACGGCCAGCGCGTCGCCGCCTGCGCTGCCGGGCGGATAGACCACGCCGGCCTCGCGATCGCGGCGGCGGCCCGCCCGCACTTCCACGAGCGCCCAGATGAGGAACACGCCGAACAGCACGATCGCGTGCAGCGTGCCGTTGGCGAGCAGATGCGCGAATGCCCAGAGCGCCACGCCGCTGACGAAGGGCTGGCCGAGCACGCGCTTGATGTGATTGTTGGGCACGTAGGCCGCCACGATCATCACGAAGGCGATCGCGGTGAGTAGCGCGACGAGGTGCGCGATGCCCGGCGGAGGCAGCCAGATGGGGACGGGATAACGCCGTGCGAGCCCGTAGCCGACGACAGTGAGCACGACGCCGAGTATCGACAGCAACGCGAACACGCCGCGCCATGCACGGATGCCGAAGCGTTCGATTTGCGCCGCGCGCCACGGTCCGGCCAGCACGCGGATCGAGTGCACGCCGATGAAGATCGCAAGACCCAACACCAGTAACGCCATTGCCGTCTCCTGTCTTCGCGTTTAAGCGCGCATTGCTGTTTATCACAAGACGGCGTGCATTGTCGCGCAACCGGCACGCCACGCCAATGCGAGAGATCGGCGCAGCGCATCCGCGTTAATCACGCGAACAGCGAACAGGAATACAGCGGGACGCGAACCGGCGAATCCACCATGCCCATTAAATGGCCATAATGAACCAAATAGTATTATTAAAACATCGCTGAAAAATATACCGGAAATGGCCAATAAGCCGGATTGCCGCCCGGCAAAATCGACAAACCGCGATTACGCACGCCGCCCCGGGCAAACGCCCGTGCGCCGTGCCGTTCAGGCCGATCAGCAGCGGAAATGCTCGATATCCTGACCTGCGTGCTTATAACGCAAAAGCCAGCTCGGCATTTCACCTTCCCCGTTCCAGGTATTGCCAAAGGCATCCCGGTACTTCGGTAGCCGTTCGCTTTCTGCAATGGATGACTCAAGAACTTCGAGCGTAATGCCGTACTCTTCCATGCGGTGTTGAATCCACAGGATGAGCCGTTCGCGCGCCTCACCGTCGAGGTCGAACATCGGTTAATTCCTCTCGCATCGCCAAGGGCAAGGCGCCGATCGCTATCGAATCGTCTGCCCTGAAAAGACAAAGGCTTCGCTCGTACCGCGAAGCCTTGCTGCACTGATGAGGTGGTCTGGGCTGTGGAACCCGTGACCGGTTCGGAGGGGATTGCGGTCCGCTGCTCCGCTCGCCAGAATCGCCGCGTCATTTCACCCGGTTCGGGTGCGCGGCTGTTTGCTGCAAGCGGAACCGATCATACCTTGCGCGCGCCGCACTGATCAAGCGCTTTCCGGCCAGCGCGGCCCGTTGCGGGGCCGCGCTGGCCGTCCATCACGACGCCGATGCGCGACGCTTCCCCGCCCCTTTTCGGGCCTTGGTATCGACCGTAGACCCGACCGCAGACGCGGCCACAGCATCGGCATCGGGCGCCGCCTCGACAACGGACGCCGCCGCGCTTTCCTCGCTCGCCACGCGTGCGAGCACCGGTTTGAGCGCCACGCCCGTATGGCTCGCGGCCACCTTGACGAGCCCTTCCGGGTCCGCCGCGCCGACGATCGTGCCACCGCCCACGCCGCCTTCCGGCCCAAGGTCGATGATCCAGTCGGCTTCCGCGATCACGTCGAGATCGTGCTCGATCACCACGACGCTATGGCCGCCGTCCGCGAGACGATGCAGCACGCGAATCAGCCGCGCCACGTCCGCCATATGCAGGCCGACGGTCGGTTCGTCGAGCACGTAGAGCGTGTGCGGCGCCTTCTGTCCGCGACGCGTGATGTCGTCACGCACCTTGGACAGCTCCGTCACCAGCTTGATACGCTGCGCCTCGCCGCCCGAGAGCGTCGGCGACGGCTGGCCGAGCGTGAGGTAGCCGAGCCCGACGTCCTTCATCAGTTGCAACGGGTGAGAGATGCTCGTGATCGAGGCGAAGAATTCCACCGCCTCGTCGATCTCCATCGTCAGCACTTCGCCGATATTGCGGCCGCGCCACGTCACCGCGAGCGTTTCCGGATTGAAACGCTGCCCGTGACAGACATCGCACGGCACCTTCACGTCCGGCAGGAAGCTCATGCCGATCGTGCGCACGCCCTGGCCCTCGCAGGCCGGGCAACGTCCGTCGCCGGTATTGAACGAGAAACGCGAGGCGCTGTAGCCGCGTGCACGCGCTTCGAGCGTGTCGGCGAACAGGCGGCGAATCGCGTCCCACACGCCGATATAGGTCGCGGGACACGAACGCGGCGTCTTGCCGATCGGCGTCTGATCGACTTCGAGCACGCGGTCGATGCTTTCCCATCCGGTGATCGATTCGCAGCCCTGCCACGTATGCGCGACCTCGAGCTTCGGCTTCGCGCTCGTGCGCGCGAGCACGCTCGAACGGCGTTCCGCCGCGCTCGGCGCCGTCTCCTTCGCCGCCTTGCGCGCGCGCCGCACCGCCGGCGACGACAGCACCGAACGGCCCACCGCGTCGAGCAGATTCGACAGCAGCACGTCGCGCGCGAGCGTCGACTTGCCCGAGCCGCTGACGCCCGTGATCGCCACGAGACGGCCGAGCGGAATATGCGCGGTCACGTTGCGCAGATTGTGCAGCTTGCCGCCATGCACCGTGAGCCATTGCCCGGGCACCGCCTCGCGGCCCGCGCGCGCGGCCTTCACTTCGCGGCGCGGCTGCAGCGGATGCACGATCGGATGCGCGAGATAGCGGCCCGTGAGCGAGTCCGGCTGCGCGGCGAGATCGGCGACCTTGCCTTGCGCGACCACGCGCCCGCCGCGCTTGCCCGCGCTCGGTCCGATATCGATGATGTGATCGGCGCGACGAATCGTGTCCTCGTCGTGCTCCACGACCACGAGCGTATTGCCCTTGTCGTTGAGACTGCGCAGCGCGTCGAGCAGGATCTGGTTGTCGCGCGGATGCAGGCCGATGGTCGGTTCGTCGAGCACGTAGCACACGCCTTGCAGATTGCTGCCGAGCTGCGCCGCGAGACGGATACGCTGCGCCTCGCCACCCGACAGACTCGGCGCGGCGCGATCGAGACTCAGATAACCGAGCCCGACTTCTTCGAGGAATTGCAGACGGCTGCGAATTTCGCTGATCACGTCGCGTGCGATCTGCGCATCGCGGCCGTTGAGTTCGAGCGATTCGATCCAGCGGCGCGTTTCGCCGACGGTCCATTGCGCGACATCGACGATCGGCTGTTCGTCGAACGTCACCGCGCGCGCGACCGGATTCAGGCGCGTGCCGTGGCAGTCCGGACACGGTTCGTCGACCATGCCGTCCGGCTCCTGCTCTTCCGACGGCAAGGTCTGTTCGCGGCCGCGATCGTCGGCGGACATCACCGTATCGTCGTAGACGGCGCGCTGTTCGCGCGTGAGCGCGAGACCCGTGCCCACGCAGGTCGTGCACCAGCCATGCTTGCTGTTGTACGAGAACATGCGCGGATCGAGTTCGGGATAACTGGTGCCGCAGACCGGACACGCGCGCCGCGTCGAAAGCACCTTCACTTCGCCGATACCGAGCGTCGAACCGCCGTTTTCGAGTGCGCCGTCGAGACCGTCGAGCGGCGCGAGCAGATGCACGACGCCCTTGCCCGCTTCGAGCGTCGCGTCGAGCAGCGTGCGCAATTGCGCCTCGTTTTCAGGCTCGATCAGGAGATCGCCGACCGGCAATTCGATCGTGTGCTCGCGGAAACGGTCGAGCTTCGGCCACGGCGCGACCGGCACGAATTCGCCGTCCACGCGCAGATGCGTGTTGCCGCGTCCCTTCGCCCACTTCGCGAGATCCGTGTAGACGCCCTTGCGATTCACGACGAGCGGCGCGAGCAGACCGACATGCTGGCCGCGATGCTCGCGCAGCAGTTGCGCGACGATGGCATCGACGCTCTGCGATGTGACCGGCGTGCCGTCGTGCACGCAATGCTGCACGCCGAGCTTCACATAGAGCAGACGCAGGAAGTGCCAGACTTCCGAGGTGGTCGCCACCGTACTCTTGCGGCCGCCGCGCGACAGACGCTGCTCGATCGCAACGGTCGGCGGAATGCCGTAGACCGCATCCACTTCGGGACGGCCCGCGGGCTGCACGATCGAACGCGCGTAGGCGTTCAGCGATTCGAGGTAACGGCGCTGACCTTCGTGGAAAAGAATGTCGAACGCGAGCGTCGACTTGCCCGAACCGGACACGCCGGTAATCACGTTGAAACGGCCGTGCGGAATATCGACGTCGAGCGCCTTGAGATTGTGCTCGCGCGCATTCACGATGCGCACCACGTCCTCGCCCTGAATCTCGCGGCGCGCCTGCGCGGCACGCAGTGCCGTCTGCAACGCGACGCCCTCTTCTTCGGCGACGAGCACGCCGTTCGCGGCGCCGAGCGCGGCTTCGTAGCGTTCGAGCGCCGCGCCTGTGTGCGAGCGCGGGCACGCGATCACGTCTTCGGGCGTGCCGACGCAAACGACTTCACCGCCCGCATCGCCGCCTTCCGGACCGAGATCGATGAGCCAGTCGGCCGCGCGAATCACGTCGAGATTATGTTCGATCACGAGCAGCGAATGACCGCCCGCGAGCAGCTTGCCGAACGCGCGCATCAGCTTGGCGATGTCGTCGAAATGCAGACCCGTGGTCGGTTCGTCGAACATGAACAGACGGCCGCCAGCAGCCTTTTCCTTGCCGCGCGACTGCGCCGTTTCCGCGAGAAAGCCCGCGAGTTTCAGACGCTGCGCTTCGCCGCCCGACAGCGTGGGCACCGGCTGGCCGAGCTTCACGTATTCGAGGCCCACGTCGACGATCGGCTGGATCACGCGCAATACTTCGGCATCCTGACTGAAGCATTGCGCCGCTTCGCTGACGGTCAGGTCGAGCACGTCGGCCACCGACAACGCGCGGCCACCGCGCTCGATCTTCACTTCGAGCACTTCGGGACGATAGCGGCTGCCGTCGCAATCCGGACAACGCAGATAGACGTCGCTCAGGAACTGCATTTCGATGTGCTCGAAACCCGAGCCACCGCACGTCGGGCAACGGCCTTCGCCCGAGTTGAAGCTGAACATCCCTGCCGTATAGCCGCGCTGCTTCGCGAGCGGCGCCTTGGCGAACAGCTTGCGGATCTCGTCGAACGCGCCCACGTAGCTGGCCGGATTCGAACGCGCGGTCTTGCCGATGGGCGACTGATCGACGAACACGGCGTCGCTGATCTGCTCGGCGCCGCTCAGGTTGCGGAACACGCCCGGCGATTCGGTGGCCTTGCCCAGATGACGCGCGAGCGCCGGATACAGCACGTCCTGCACGAGCGTCGATTTGCCCGAACCCGACACGCCCGTCACGCAGACGAGACGTTGCAGCGGAAACGCCACCGTCACATCGCGCAGATTGTGTTCGCTCGCGCCTTCGAGCAGCAGCGTGGGCGTTTTGGCATCGACGGGGCGGCGTTCCCAGTTCGAGGCGTCCGCGACGGCGCGGTGGCCGCCCAGATATTCGCCCGTCAAGGTGCCGGACGAACGGATATCGGCGGGTGTGCCGTCATAAACGATCGAGCCGCCGCGCTCGCCCGGACCCGGCCCCATGTCGATCAGACGGTCGGCCGCCAGCATCACGGACGGATCGTGTTCGACGACCACGAGCGTATTGCCCGCGTCGCGCAGCCGCTGCATCGCTTCGACGATGCGGTTCAGGTCGCGCGGATGCAGGCCGATGCTCGGTTCGTCGAGCACGAACAGCGTCTTCGTGAGCGAGGTGCCGAGCGCCGTGGTCAGGTTGATACGCTGCACTTCGCCGCCCGAGAGCGTGCGGCTCTGGCGGTCGAGCGTGAGGTAACCGAGGCCCACGTCGCACAGATATTTGAGGCGCGTGCGCACTTCGGCGAGCAGCAGCTTCAACGCATCGTCGAGCAATGTCGAAGAGAGCGACAGATTGTCGAAGAAGCGGCGGATGCGCTCGATCGGCAACAGCATGACGTCGTGCAGCGTCAGGCCCGGCAGCGCTTCGAGTTGCGCGCGCGACCAGTCCACGCCGTGCGGCATGAAACGCGCGGCGGGCGCGAGCACCTCGTCGGCGTTCTCCTGACTGCCCAGACGCCATTGCAGCGCTTCGGTCTTGAGGCGCGCGCCGCCGCAGGTTTCGCACGGCGTATAGCTGCGGTATTTCGACAGCAGCACGCGGATGTGCATCTTGTACGCCTTCGACTCCAGATACTGGAAGAAGCGTTTGACGCCATACCACTGCGTTTGCCAGCTGCCCTTCCAGTCCGGCGCGCCGTCGATCACCCAGTCGCGCTGCGCCTGCGTGAGCTCCGACCACGCCGTGTCGCGCGGAATGCCGGCCTTCGCGGCGTAGCGCATCAGGTCGTCCTGGCACTCCTTCCACGCGGGCGTTTGCAGCGGTTTGATCGCGCCGCCGCGCAGGCTCTTGCGCGCGTCCGGAATCACGAGACCCCAGTCGACGCCGATCACGCGGCCAAAGCCACGGCACGCATCGCAGGCGCCGTACGCGGAGTTGAACGAGAACAGCGCCGGTTGCGGATCGGCGTAGCGCAGATCGCTGTCCGGGCAATGCAGGCCGGTCGAGAAACGCCAGATCACCGGTTCGGGTTTCTTATCGGAAACCTCGGCTTGCGCGTCCGTTTCCGATACGACATAAATGTTCACGCGCCCCGCGCCGCGCTTGAGCGAGGCTTCGATGGCCTCGATCACGCGGCTCTTTTCGGCGTTCTGCAGACGGAAACGGTCGGCGACCACGTCGAGCACCTTGCGCGTGCCCTCGGCCGTTTTCACTTCGCGCTGCGCCTGCACGCGCGTATAGCCGCTCGCCGACAGCCACTGCGCGACTTCTTCCTCGCTCGTGGTGTCGGGCAGTTCGACCGGAAACGTCACGACAAGGCGCGGATCGCCCACCGCCGTGCGCGCGAGCAGTTCGGCGTAGATCGTTTCGGGCGTGTCGTGGCGCACCGGCTGCGCGGTCACGCGGTCGAACAGATTCGCGGCGCGCGCGTAGAGCAGCTTCAGATGGTCGTTCAGCTCGGTCATCGTGCCGACCGTCGAGCGCGAACTGCGCACCGGATTGGTCTGGTCGATGGCGATCGCGGGCGGCACGCCGTCCACGCGATCGACCTGCGGACGGTCCATGCGGTCGAGGAACTGACGCGCGTAGGCGCTGAAGGTTTCGACGTAACGGCGCTGGCCTTCCGCGTAAAGGGTGTCGAACACGAGACTCGATTTACCCGAGCCGGACGGCCCGGTCACGACCGTCATTTCGCCGGTGTGCAGATCGAGATCGAGGTTCTTGAGATTGTGCTGGCGGGCACCGCGGATACGGATGGATCGGTTATCGCTCACTTGCGCTGGCATTCCGGCTGGATCACTCGCGGGAACCGGGCGGCGGCGCGGCCCGGCAGCTTGCAGCCCGAAAGTGCGGACTGAGTGTTTGAGATTCTACTGTATATTTATACAGCACGCTGGAGGCGCGCCTGCCCGCCTCCAAGGCTCGTTTGTGGCTCGTCAAGCCGGCCAAATGGCCTACGCCGTTTGCATCGGCGCGGGCCCGGACGGCTCAGCGCGCCGCGCCGGACCGTAGCCAATTCAGCCGTGCGCCTGCGTCCATTCGCGCCACATCGTCTCGTAAGCAGACTCCATGCCGCGCGCAAACCGCGCGCCGTCCATCAGCGGCGACGCCTCCATCCGCGCGCGCAAGCTCGCCCGCAGCGCGGCCAGACGCGGCAGATCGTTGACGAGCGCGGCTACGGTCTCCACGAACGCCTCATCGGAGAAAGCGGCCAGTTCTTCGAGACCCAGATTCGCCAGTTGCGACAGCCCCGCCCGTCCGGCGCAGGTCGTGCCGACGCGCGTGACCACCGGCACGCCCATCCACATCGCGTCGAGGCTCGTGGTGTGGCCGTTGTACGGCAGCGTATCGAGCGCCAGATCGATCTCGTGCCAGGTGCGCAAATAGGCGTCGCGCGGCTGGAACGGCACGAAACGCACGCGCGCGGCGTCGATGCCGTGACGCGCGAGACGCGTCAGCAGACGCTCGCGCGCCTCGCCCTGCGCGGCCATCAGCAGCAGACGCGCTTGCGGCAGAGCCGCGAACACGCCGGACCAGAGCGCGAGCGTCGCCTCCGTGAGCTTGCACGGATTGTTCAGGCTGCCCAGCGTGACCTGCCCCGTTTGCGCGGCGGGCAGCGCGTTCACGGCGGGTTCTTGCGCGAGCGGGTCGTAGCACCAGAACGTGTCGGGCAGACGCAGCGTGCGTTCGGTGTAGTGGCGGTCGTGCACCGCAGGTTCAGCCTGCGGATCAAGATGCGGATCACTGAGCCGATAACCGATCGCATCGAGCCCCGTGGTGCCGGGATACGCGAGCCACGCGACCTGCACCGGCGCCGGCTGACGCGCGAACAGCAACGGCCGGCCGTCGGCCATATGCATCGCGAGATCGACGAGGATATCGATGCCGTCCGCCTGAATGCGCGCCGCGAGCGCGGCGTCGTCGAGCAGACGCACGTCGTGCCAGTGGTCCACGTGTGCCGCGAGTTGCGCTGTGATGGCGTCCGGACGCACGACGCTCGAATACGCGTGAATCTCGAAGCGGCTTCGATCGTGATGCGAAAGCAGCGGCGTCATGAACAATGCCTGGCAATGCTCACGAAAATCCGACGACACATACGCGATGCGCAGACGCCGCCCTTGCGCGCTGCGCGGCGCGTGCGCGATACGTTCGGCACGCAGCGGCGCTTCGTGTTGCGCGGCGAGGCGGCGCGCTTCGGCCGCGATCTCCTCGCCATCGAAGGACTGGAACGACAGCGCATAAAGCAGATTGCTGTGCGCGGTGAGATTGCGCGGATCGCTCGCCACGGCTTGCCGGAAGCAGGCTACGCCGTCGTCGAGTTCGCCGCAATCCTTGAACACGTTGCCGAGATTGTTGAGCGTCGGCGAATGGTGAGGCGCGAGCGCGAGCGCCTGGCTCAGCAGCGCGCGCGCCGCGTCCTGATGCCCGAGCGCGCGGTGCAGATTGGCCGCGTTGTTACAGGCATCGACGAAATCGGGCCGCGCCTGCAAGGCCGTTTCGAACGCCTCCATCGCGGCCTTGTGCTCGCCGAGTTCGCGGCACACGTTGCCGAGATTGTTCGCCGCTTCCGCATGCGCGGGATCGATTGCCAACGCGCGCCGATACTGCGCCTGCGCCTCGCGCCGCTGGCCGAGCGCGTGCAGCGCATTGCCGTAGTTGTAGGCGGCCGGCGCGAAATCCGGCGCGAGCGCCACCGCGCGCGCGAGCACGTCCGCGGCCTCCTGCGCGTGCGCGTCGTCCATCAGCAACGCGCCGAAATTGACGAGCGCGGCCGCCGAATCGGGCGCGACCGCCACAGCCTC